>JASGCG010000079.1 GCA_030054235.1 Bacteroidia bacterium | reverse complement strand
ATCGATGATCAGGGCGTGCGCACCTTCGAGCCCTGCCGGCAGCGCTCCGCGGATCGCGGCCCCCCTGCTCTCGGTGCTGGTGCCGGGATAGCTCGAGACGGTGACCAGGCCCAGCCGCAGCCGGTGCGGCAACTGTCGCATCAGGTCGGCAGCGAACACGAGGCCACCGGTCATGACAGGCACCAGCAGCAGGCGACCCTCGCGCCCCGCATAGTCCGTGGCGATCTGCGCACCGAGCTCGGCCACACGCTGCTCGATCGCTGCGCGATCCACGAGCACGCGCTCGATGTCGTGATCCAGCCGTGGCGACCGAGGCATCATGCGCCCTTCCCCACCCGCTCCAACACGCGCGCCTGGACGGTCTTGGCATCGACGGTGCCGCCCGAGGCCTTCATGACATGCCCCATGATGCGTCCCATCGCGGCCATCTTGCCTGCTTGCAGATCGGCGGCGGCCTGCGCGTTCGCAGCGAGGGCGGCATCCACCCAGGCGTCGAGCGCACTGTCGTCGCGCACGATCACCATGCCCGCGCGCTCGGCAGCGGCACGAGGCTCATCATCGCTGTCGCACAGCATGCCGAAGAGTGCATCGGCCGAGCCGGCGTTGATGGCACCCTCGTCCCGGAGCGCGATGAGCCCCGCCACCTGCGCCGGGCTGATCCCCGCGCGGTGCAAGGGCCGCTGACGCTCATTGGCGTGCTTCATGCCCACGTTGAGGAGGAGCTTGGCGATGGCCAACGCCGCAGCCGGCGCCCCCCCGGCTGCTCTCACGCACGACTCGAAGAAGTCGCTGAGGTCGGGTTCGGCGAGGATCTGATCGGCATCCTTGCGGGCGAGCCCCCACGTGCCGAGGTAGCGCTGCGCACGCGCCGCGGGCAGCTCGACGAGTTCGCCGCGCACGCGCGACATCCACGCATCGTCGACCTCGACCCAGACGAGGTCGGGATCGGGGAAGTAGCGGTAGTCGTGCGCGTCTTCCTTCTCGCGCTGGAGCACCGTGACCAGGCGAACGTCATCCCAGCCTCGCGTGGCCTTCATGCCGCGGCCCATCACGCGGCCATCCTGCTGCCAGGCCTCGACCTGCCGCACGGACTCGTGCTCGATCGCACCCTTGAGCGCGCGGAACGAGTTCAGGTTCTTCACCTCGACCACGGGCGTGCGGACCTCGGTCCCATCGGCCAGCGTGATCGCCAGGTTGATGTTGGGCTCGAAACGCATGTGGCCCTTCTGCATGATGCCCTCGGTGACGCGCAGGTATCGGCAGAGATCACGAAGCTCCTGCGCGAACTGCACGACCTCGTCGGCGGTGGTGAAGTCAGGCGCGGTGACGACCTCGAGCAACGGCGTGCCGGCACGGTTGAGATCGACCAGCGAACCCTCGTACGCATGGCCGCCGGGAAGTTCATGACCGAGCTTGCCGGTGTCCTCCTCGAGGTGCGCGCGGATGATCCCGATCCGCTGACCGCTGCCCTCGAGGTTCCAGGCGCCATCCGTGCACAGCGGCCGGTCGTACTGGCTGATCTGGTAGCCCTTGGGAAGGTCGGGGTAGTAATAGTTCTTGCGGTCCCAGCGGCAGCGGCGCGCGATCGAGCAGCCCAGGGCCAGGCCGACCTTCATCGACATCTCGACGGCACGGCGGTTCATGACCGGCAGCGCACCCGGCAGCGCCATGACCAGGGGATCGACCAGCGTGTTGGGCGCCGAGTCGTAGTGGCTCGGATGGGCCAGGCTCGGTGCCCGCGTGAACATCTTGGTCCGCGTGGCGAGCTCGATGTGGATCTCAAGGCCGATGATCAGCCGGGTCGAGGCGATCTCGGGCGTCTGCGTCGGGGCCATTCGTGGCATGATACGAAGCACCGCCGGAGGCCCCATGGACCCGACCTGCCTCGCCGCCATCCTCATGCTCGCCAACGATCCACCGCGCCCGCTCGCCGACGTCACGCTCAGGCCGAGCCGGCGCTACATCGCACCCGACGCACCGATCACCATCGAGGTCGATGGTTCGACGCGCCCGGGCCTGACGGTCCAGGTGCTCGATTCGATCGGGCAGCGCGTGGGCGCTTCGATCCCGGGTGCGCCAGCGATCGACCTTCGCGATGCGTTCACGCCCGCGCAGGCGCCCGAGCGCGCGGTGTTCGTGCAGGCGTTCATTGGCGAGGAAGCCGTGGGTTCGCCCCTGGTGCTCGAGCCGCTGCGTGCGGCGCCGGCATGCCGGACGGTCCGCGCCACGGGTGTCCGCTCGCGAGGTCCCTTCACGAAGGTCGTGGGCTGGGGATCGTCGGTGCTCCCCGGGTGCGAAGACGAGGTGAAACCGGTCGCGCCGACCTGGATCGACGGCGATCCCGTGGTGACGTCGGGCTGGCGCATCTACCCCGAGCGCGATGCGATCGTCGAGACCGACAAGGGACCGATCCGCATCGCGTTCGCACCCGATGTCGCGCCGGGCACCGTCTGGACGATGCTGCAGTTGGCGGACGACGGCTTCTACGACGGCACGAGTTTCCACCGCATCGTGCCGCAGGACGCGCAAGGACATCCGTTCGTGATCCAGGGCGGCGATCTGCATGGATCCGGCAACGGAACGCCGGGGTTCAACGTCGCTCTTGAGCCGAGTTCGCTGCCGTTTGACTACGGCGTGGTCGGCATGGCGCGGGCCGATGAGCCGCACAGCGCCGGCAGCCAGTTCTTCATCGCGCTCTCGCGCGAGGGCACCTCGCGGCTCGATGGCCAGTACTGCGCCTTTGCCTACGTGATCGACGGTGCATCGACCATCAACCGGATCGCTGCGCTGCCCATCGACGATCCCGCGACCGGCCGGCCCGTCAAGGCGCCGCGGATCACCACCGTGAAGCTCGTGCCGTCGCCCCCGCGTGCAGCCAAGGTGGACCGCACGGGACAGCGCATCGATCGAGCGAGCGCTCCGCCACCGGATCGCGACACGCGCTGACGGACTCGTTCAGAGCTTCGTGTACTTGTCGCGGCGGCCCCGCGCCTTCTCGACGGGGTACTTCTCGGCGTTGCGCCTGATCTTGGCGTGGGCAGCCTCGGCCAGGTCGATGCCGAAGGCATCGGCCACGAGGATCGAGAAGAGGAAGACGTCGGCGACTTCCTCGCGCACGCGAGCCACATCCTCCTGGTCGAGCCGCTTGCATTCATCGGTCGTCTTCCAGAGGAAGACCTCCTGCAGCTCGGCGGCCTCGATGGCCAGGCCTTGCGCGAGGTTCTTGGGATCGTGGAACTGCGCCCAGTCGCGCTCATCGCGGAAGGCGAGGATCGCCCTGCGAATCGACTCGAGCCGGTCGGGCGCAGCGTCCATCGTCAGTGGCCGGCGGGCTGGTTGGCGTTCACCGTGACCTTCGTCATGCGCGGCGCCTTGGCGGGCGTTCCACCGCGCGGATCGCGCAGCGGCGTCGCGGCGATCTTCTCGATCACGTCCATGCCCTTGGTCACCTTGCCGAAGGCGGTGTACTGGCGATCGAGGTGCTGGCAGTGCTCGCGGGTGAGGCAGACGAAGAACTGGCTGCCGGCGCTGTCGGGATGGCCGCTGCGCGCCATGCTGAGGACGCCGGGCACGTGCTGGCGCTCATTGAATTCAGCCTTGATGTTCCAACCTGGGCCGCCGGTGCCGTCGCCCTTCGGGCAGCCGCCCTGGATCACGAAGCCGGGAATGATGCGGTGGAAGGCCAAGCCGTCGTAGAAGCCCTTGTTGGCAAGCTTGAGGAAGTTCTCGGCGTGCCCGGGAGCGACGTCGTTCCAGAGCTCGAGTTCGAAGGTGCCGTGGTCAGTCTCGACGGTGACAGTGGGGTAAGCCATGGTCGCCGGACTGTAGCAGGCGCGGCGTCGACGCCGTGGACTCAGGGCGAGACGCCGCGACCGGCCGTGAGCGGTTCGGCGCGGTCCGGCAGCAGCCACAGCGCGCCGTCGGCTTCCCAGCTCGCACCGCTCACGAGCATCGCCGTCCCGACGGGAGCAAGCCGAGCGGCTTCTTCGATGCGTTGGAGCGCGGCGCACGGCACGAACTGCATGCGACGCTGCAGGCCAAGGTCGTTGTCGAACGTCAGGGCGTACCACGCACCCGTGCGAGCGTCACGCTCGATGGTGCAGCGCTGGCGCTGGAGCGCGCGCACCGGTGCAGGCGGCGGACCGCCGGGGCTGGCGACCGCCCCGCTCTTGGGAGCTGTCCCCACGCGCTGCTCGAGCCCGCGCTCGAGTCGCGCGGCCACGTCTTCGGGAGCGCTCGCGCCCTCGCCCAGAGCCGCATCAAGTCGCGCCTCGGCCGAACCAGCGGCTTGATCAGGAGTCGTGGTCCCGCTTGTTGCCGCGGGCTTGGTGGCGGGCGTGCGCTCGACGCGGGCCACCTCAACGGGCGCACTTCCTCCGGGGGGCACGACGGCGACCTGCGCAGCGACCGGCGGTTCGCCATCGAGGCGCGTGGCGAACGTGGGCACGATGAAGTTCATGCCACGGTACGTCGTGACGATGCCATTGAGCTTGAACCACACCGGCCCCTTCGACTCGGCCATGGCTGCGCGGAAGTCCGCAAGCACCGGGCTCGGCAGCAGCGGCGCGCGCCGTTCGATCGTGCCGAGATACTTGCGCTGGGGGATCGCCACGAGCCCGCCCGCCTCGGTCCGCTCGATGCGCACCACCAAGCCCACGACATCGCTGCGATCGGGAAGCAGCGGCGGCCGCGCTCGGCTGGCGGTCGAGGCAGTATTGGGCGCGGTTTGCGAAGCGGGCACCGGTGCTGCGGGTGCAGAACCTGGTGCTGCAACGGGCGACGCCGCCGGAACGACCGCTGGTTGTTGGGCCGTCGCTGCTGCACCCATCGCGATAACCGCGTACTGCACCAGCGACCAGTGTTGACGCGCCATCATCGGCATGCCACTATATCGGCTCGCCAGTCACACTGGCCGTGTACCCAAGTGGCCTAAGGGGCTAGATTGCAAATCTGGTATTTCGTGGGTTCAAATCCCACCGCGGCCTTCACGAAGCGACCCCGCCAACCGGCGGGGTCGTTGTCGTTCGGGGCTTGGCGGTTGCTGCGTGGCGGCCGGTGCCTGGCGGTCGGCGCCTCGATCGATCCGGGCAACGGGCCGACCGATCCTCAGCGGCCGCGGAGCTCTCCGACCTGGCCAGACGGATTCATGTCGAAGCCCGCGCGCGGCTTCTCTTGCGCGTCGTAGAGCACGCTGCCGCTGGCGCCGTCGAGCAGCGTGAAGGCATCGATCCGCATGCGCTCGTTGGTGTCGAACCACTGCACGCTGGCCTGGCCGCCCGCGAGCGTGCTGGCATCGATGCGCCGAGCACCGCCCTGATCGAACCACTGCAGGCTGGTCTGGCCATCTTCGAGCGTGAACGCATCCAGGCGGCGGTTCTCGCCGCCGTCGAGCCACTGCAGGCTGGCCACGCCATCCGTGAGCGTGAAGGCATCGAGCCGCTTGCGTTCGCGGGTGTCGAACCACTGCATGCTCGCCTGGCCATCGGCGAGGGTCGAGGCATCCATGCGAAGGCGCCCTGCCCCATCGAACCAGTGCAGGCTCGACTGGCCGTCGGGCAGGGTCGTGCCGTCGAGCCGCCGGGTGCCCTCGGGGTCGAGCCACTGCAGGCTTGCCTGGCCATCGGCGAGCGTGAAGACATCCACGCGCACGGTCTCGTTGGTGTCGTACCACTGCATGCTGGCGCCGCCATCGGAGAGCGTGAACGCATCCATGCGGAGGTTGCCGGCAGTGTCGAGCCACTGCAGGCTCGCCTGGCCGTCGGCGAGCGTGAAGATGTCCATGCGGCGGCGCTCGCGATCATCGAACCACTGCATGCTTGCCTGCCCATCGGGCGTGGTGAAGCCATCGATGCGCTCGCGGCCGCCTGCATCGATCCACTTGAGGCTGGCGTTGCCGTCGCCGAGCACGAAGGCATCGAGGCGGTCCTGGCCGGCGCGGTCGGCGATCTTGAGGCTCGCCTGGCCGTCCCGCAGCGTGGACAGGTCGA
The DNA here is from genome assembly GCA_030054235.1 of Bacteroidia bacterium. Classification (GTDB taxonomy): domain Bacteria; phylum Planctomycetota; class Phycisphaerae; order Phycisphaerales; family SM1A02; genus SYIB01. Next base: position 1,296 of record JASGCG010000079.1, on the reverse strand, counting down.
CGCGACGCGCCTCATCGATGTCGAAGAGCTGCAGGCTGGCCTGGCCCGACGGAAGCGTGAACGCATCGAGACGGCGGCGACCAGTGCGATCGAAGAACTGCAGGCTGGCCTGACCGTTCTCGAGCGTGCCCACGTCCACGCGACGGTACTGGTCCTGGTCGAAGAACTGCATGCTCGACTGGCCGCTGGCGAGCGTGAAGACGTCGAGGCGGATGCCGCCGAACGCGTCGCTCCACTGCATGGCGGCATCGCCCTCGCCGGTCGTGAACGCATCGAGGCGCAGGGAGCCGTCGGCGTCGTACCACTCGGTCGCGGCGTCGCCGTTGTCGGCGGCGTAGGCGACGAAGCGCTCCATGCCGTTGCCGTCGACGATCTCGAGCTTGCGGACGCGGAGTTCATCGCGATTGGAGGCGATGTACGCCACGACGCACGCCCCGATCGCGAGCAGCGTGAGGATGTTCATGGTCGTGCGCTGGCGGGCGACGGTCGCTTCGAGCTGGCTGATTCGGTCTTCGACGTTGGACATGGGTTCACCTCGGATCGCCGGACACTATCCGAAGCCGTGGCCCGATCAAGCGCACGGCGCGTCCAAGATCCGTGAAATCAACCCCAATCGCTGAGCAGCACAGCAAGATCGCCGCCGTTGACGACCCCATCGTCGGTCAAGTCGGCCGGGCTCGACGCTCCCGCACCCCACTGGCCCAGCAGGATCGCGAGATCGGCACCGTCGACGGCACCGCTCGCGTTCAGGTCGGCGGGGCGGTTCGACGGAGGCAGGTAGTTCACGACGAGGAGCGGCTGGTTGGCGGCGGCCTCGCGTGACTCGAAGCGCTTGACCGTGGTCGAGAGCGCTTCGTTGCCCTTGATGACCCAGCCGTGGTTGGACGACGGATTGTCGACCCACGACTGGACATCGGCCACGAGCGCAGCGGTCGAGCTCCATGAATAGAAGCCGACCACCGACACGGCCTTGGTCGCGCTGGCCGTCGCGGTGAACGCTCCACCCGGCGATGGCCACGGTACCGTTGGGTAGACCTGGTAGTTCCACGTGCTGTCGCCGATGCCGGCACTGGTGCCGGCACCACCGAACGCGAAGGCCGTGCCCTCGGTCCATGGCAGCGTGCAGCGGTGCAGGCCAACGCTCTGCGACCCCGACTGCGTCTGGCTCATGTAGAGCCGGAGCGTGACGCTGGTGATGGTGCTGCCGGCCGGAATCGCGCTGAAGTTGAAGCGCATCAGGCCACGGCGAATCGTGGCGCCGCCGTTGTCCCCGATGCGGCCCGCGTAGACGTTGTA
>JASGCG010000078.1 GCA_030054235.1 Bacteroidia bacterium | reverse complement strand
GCAGCATGTCGCGGCCGTGACCGGTGGCCACGATCGACTGCGCGGCGTCCTCGATCGGCTTCATCTCGGCGGTCGTCATCCAGCGCGGGGCATTGGGGAAGCGGATGGCGGTGCGCGCCGAGGTCGACCCGTAGGCGGTTCCGCGCAGGCGGGGCAGGACGACCGTGGCAAGGACCACGATCACCGCAGCGCAGCCCACCCATGCGCCAATGCCGGCGATGCGCTCGGCAGTGGCCCGCCAGGATGCTTCAGGTGCCTTGGACGACGACGAACGCGACGACATAGAGCGAACTATCGGCCGATCCACGCCGAGGGGGCGAGAATTCAGGGCTTGGTCGAACGAGCGCCAAGCGCGCACTCGACCAAGGTCCGGCAGAGCGCCGGGAAGGGCAAGCCGGCGTGGGCCGCGGCCTTGGGCACGAGGCTCGTGTCGGTCATGCCGGGCATGGTGTTGACTTCGAGCATCCACGGGCCGCGGTCGTCGACCATGAAGTCGACGCGCGAGATGTGGCGGCAGCCCAAGGCCCGGCACACCTCGACCGTCGCGGCCTGCGCTCGTTCGGCGACGCCAGCGGGCAGTTCCGGGTCGAGCACGTAGCGCGTGTCCTTGCGCACGTACTTGGCCTCGTAGTCGTAGAGCCCATCGGCCGGCACGATTTCCACGATCGGCAGCGCGCGCCCGTTGAGCCAGCCGACGGTGATCTCGCGACCGGTGATGAACTCCTCGGCGAGCATGAGCTCGCGCCGGGTGAAGGCGGTCGCCAGGGCGCGGTCGATCTCTGCACGATCCTTGCAGACGAAGAGATCGACGCTCGAGCCGTCGTTGCTCGGCTTGATGACGACAGGCGGTTCGAGGTCGAGTTCATCGCCGCGCCGGAGCACGCGAGCCCGGGGCGTGGGCACGCCAGCTCGCGCGGCGATGGTCTTGGTGGCGGCCTTGTCCATGGCGATGCGGGCTGCGGCCGAACCGCACCCCACAAAGGGCCGGCCCGCCGCTTCAAGCAGTTCCTGCAGCGGCCCGCCCTCGCCCCACGGCCCGTGCAGCACCGGGAAGACGACGTCGCCCTGAAGCCGCGCCAGTTCATCGGCGGTCGGGGCATCGATCGCCAGCTCGATCACGTCGAAGGTCCCGTCGTCGCGCAGCGCTTGCGCGACGCGCCCGCCGCTGCGCAGGCTCACCTCGCGCTCGGCATCGGGGCCGCCCTTGAGCACCAGCACGCTGGCCCGGCTCATGCGCCGTCTCCGTGCCGGCTCCAGAAGACCACTTCGGTCTCGAGCCCAAGCCCCGTGCGCTCGCGCACCGCACTCTGGGCGACCCGCACGAGTTCACGAAGGTCATCGGTGCGTGCACCCGGCTCGCACGTGAAGAAGTTCGCGTGGCGGTCGCTGATGAACGCCTTGCCGACGCGGTGTCCCTTGAGGCCCGCATCGTCGATCAGCTTGCCCGCGCTGACGCGCTGGCTCGTCCCGGGATCGACGGGGTTCTTGAACATGCAGCCGGCAGCGCTGTTGGACATCGGCTGGACCGACTGCTTGTACGCCATGTACTCCCGGACCCGAGCGCGCACCTCGACCGGATTCTCCTCGCGCATCGAGAAGGTCGCCCACGCGATCACCCCTTCGGGCAGCGTGGCGTGACGGTAGGCAAAGTGCAGTTCGCTCTTGGCGTAGACGCGCAAGGCTCCATCGGGCCGGACGATGGCCACCGCGTGCACGGCATCGCCGATCTCGCCGTAGCGCCCACCGGCATTCATCGCGAGGGCGCCGCCCACCTGCGCAGGGATGCCCGTCATGCCTTCGATCCCCGCGAGTCCGCGGCGGGCACACTCGGTCACGAGCTTCATCAGGTCATGGCCTGCACCGACCTTCATGAGCTCGATGCCGCCTTCGGTGTTCACCTCGAGTGAAGTGAACGAGGGATCCGCGAGGCTGATGACGACGCCCTCGACGCCGGCGTCATCGACGAGCAGGTTCGCGCCGGATCCGAGCACGCGCACGCGGACCTGGTTATGTCGGCAGCGGCGCACGAGCTCGGCGAGCGCCTCGGGCGAGCGCGGCGTGACGAGCGCATCGGCGCACCCACCGACGCCGAACCACGTGAGGGGCCCGAGCGGGGCATCGGCCTGCACCTTGACATCGAGGTCGCTGAAGAGGCTCGTCCAGTGGCGATCCATGGTGGTGCTCACGGCGTGGACCCGGTCGCCGGTGCAGCGGAGCGCGCGAGCCAGTCACGGCCGATCTCCCACACCGGGCCGGCTCCCATGACGACGACGAGGTCGCCATCCTGGGCGATCTGGTCGAGGCGATCCACGATGCCCTCGAAGGACGGGATGTGCCAGGCCTGCGCGCCGCGCTCGCGCAACTTGGCGACGAGATCGCCGCTCGACACGCTCTGCGCGTCTTCTGCACTGTCACGCACGAAGTAGATGTCGGGCACCAGCACGATGTCGGCGTGCCCGAAGGACTGCGCAAACTCATCGAGCAGGTGGCGCGTGCGGCTGTGCTGATGCGGTTGGAAGACGCAGACCAGCCGTGTGGGCGCCAGCCCCGCGCGGATGGCGCGCAGCGTGGCATCGACCTCGGTCGGATGATGGCCGTAGTCGTCGTACACACGCGCCGTGCCGCCGGTGGCAAGAGCGCGATCGCCCATGTGCTGGAGCCGGCGGTCCACGCCGCCGAAGGTCGAGAGACCCTCTTCGATGCGAGCGCGCTCGGCGCCCACCCACGTGGCGAGGATGCCCGCGGCGGCGGAGTTGAGCACGTTGTGGTCACCCAGCAGCCGGCTCGTCCACCGCAGCAACTCCGACCCACGGTGCGACACGCTGCATTCGCGCGTCTGGGCGTCGAACTGCACTCGGTAGTCCGCCAAGGCCGCGAAGCCGAAGGAACTCACGGCGCAGGCCAGCCCAGCGGTCACGCGGCGGCGGTGCGCGCCATCGTGCGCGATGAGCAACCGCCCGCCTTGCGTGCGGTCGGGCAGCCGCGCGGCGAACGCGTTGAACGACGCAATGATCTCATCGAGTCCGCCGGTGTAGAAGTCGAGGTGGTCTTCCTCGATGTTGTTGATCAGGGCGAGCGTGGGGCGGTGGCTGTGGAAGGAGCGGTTGTACTCGCACGCTTCCGCGACCATGACGCCGGGCGCGCCGGCGAGCGAACCCGCAGGAATGCGCTCGGTGCCCACGCGGCTCCCGCCGCCGATCTGGCTGCAGGTCGCCCCAACGATGAAGCTCGGATCGATCCCGGCCGTGATCAGCACGTGCGCGAGCATGCCGGTGGTCGTGCTCTTCCCGTGGGTGCCGGCGATCGAGATGCCGGTGCGGCCGATCATCACGCGACCGAGCGCCTGCGCGTAGTTCAGGACCTCGACGCCCCGGCGGCGCGCTGCCTGCAGCAACGGGTGGTGGTCCTTGACGGCGGCACTGGCGACGACGAGGTCGCACGCCGGCAGCTCGGTCGGCTGCGCGTCGACCGAGACGGTGATGCCATCACCGCCAAGCCGATCGAGCACCTCGCTCCAGGACTGGTCGGTACCGCTCACGCGTGCGCCGCGGCGCTGCAGGAGCTGCGCAAGGCCGCTCATGCCGGAGCCACCGATTCCGATGAAATGGACGCGCTTTCCGCCGAAGACCGGATCGGTCGACGCTGATGGCGCCGTGCCCGAGCCACACTGCCCAGCTGCTTCGCTCCGCATGCGATTCACGCCTTCCTGGCCACGCCTTCCGAACCACGACTCGTGCCTTGAGTGCATCCGCCGGGCATCCGTTCCCGACGTCGTTCGATCGTACCCAAGTGCCGGGGTTCCGTGCACGCCTGACGTTGCTTCATCGGCTCGCTCCGGCGCCGTGCATCGACGATTGTCCCTCGCCGGAGTCCATACACTCCACCCATGCCGAAGGACGACGAAACGGTGCGCGCGCAGGTGCTCATCGTCGACGACGAACCCGAGCACGCCCAGACCATGGCCGACGCGCTGCGCAAGCCGGGCCATGTGTGCACGGTCGTGCACTCGGCGGCTGCCGCAGCCGAGGAACTGCAGGGCGGGATGTACGACGTCATCGTGACCGACCTGGTCATGGAGCGGCCCGATGCAGGGCTCGCCGTGCTGGCGCAGGCCAAGGCCAGCCAGCCGCAGGCCGAGACGATCCTGGTGACCGCCCACGGCGATGTGCCGACCGCCAAGGCGGCGCTGCAGGGTGGGGCGTACGACTTCATCGAGAAGCCGCTCGACCTGGTGGTGTTCCGGAATCTGGTCCAGCGGGCTGCCCAGACGGTGGCGCTGCGCCAGCAGAACCGAAGTCTGAAGTCCCAACTCGACGCTGCCTACGGCGTCGACGGGATCGTGGGCCAATCTGCCGCGATCCAGCAGGTCCTGCGCACCATCCACCAGGTCGCTGCGTCCACCATCCCGGTGCTCATCACGGGCGAGAGCGGGACGGGCAAGGAACTCGTGGCGGCGGCGATCCATCGCCACTCCAAGCGCAAGGAGAAGCGCTACGTCACGTTCAATGCCGCCGGGCAGGCCGAGAGCCTGCTCGAGGACCAGCTCTTCGGGCACGTCCGTGGAGCGTTCACGGGTGCGGACCGGGACCGCGAGGGGATCTTCGAGTACGCCGACAAGGGCACCGTCTTCCTCGATGAGATCGGCGACATGCCGGTGACCATGCAGCCCAAGCTGCTGCGCGTGCTCGAGTCGGGTGACGTGATCCGTCTGGGCAGCAACGACCTGCGCAAGGTCGACGTGCGGTTCGTGAGTGCGACCAACCGTGACCTGCGCGACTCGATCGCGGCGGGGCGCTTCCGCGAGGACCTCTTCTTCCGCCTCAAGGGCGTCGAGATCCGGTTGCCGAGCCTGCGCGAGCGGCGCGAGGACATCCCTCTGCTCGTGAACCACGGCATCGGCAAGTACGCCAAGGAACTCGGTCGGGCGCCGATGCCGGTGTCGCAGGCCGCCATGATGCGACTGGTTGCCTATGACTGGCCGGGCAACGTGCGCGAACTCATGATGGTCGTGCATCGCATGGTCGTCACGGCGATGGGCGATGCGATCGACGTGGGCGATGTGCCCGAGGAGATTCGCGCTGCCGATCGTGACGAGGGCGGGGCCGCCGCGCCCGATGGTGCGCTCGCCGGGATCGACATGGCGCAGCTCGAGAAGGAAGCCATTCGCCAGACGCTGGCGCGCACGCAGGGCAACCGGGAGCAGGCCGCCCAGCTCCTGGGCATCGGGGAGCGCACGCTCTACCGCAAGATCAAGGACTACGGCCTGCGCTGATCGCACCCATGCGCACCGACTCGAGCATCCTGGTCCGGCACGTGATCGCGGAGATCGCGAAGGTGCTCGTGCTGACGACCACCGTCATGGTGATCGTGGTGGCGTTCGGTGCGGTCATCCGCCCGCTCGCGCAGAACCTGCTCGGTCCGCTCGGGGTGGCGAAGTACGTGGCCCTCGCCACCGTGCCCATGCTCCAGTTTGCGCTGCCTTTCGCGGGCGGATTCGCGGCCACGCTGGTCACGCACCGCATGGTCTCGGACAACGAGTTCCTGGCGATGAGCGTGTCGGGGCTGAGCTACCGCAGCATCTTCAGGCCGCACGTGGTGCTGGGCGTGGCGCTCGCGATCATCATGGCGATCCTGGTGAACGCGGTCATTCCGCCGTTCTGGGCCGCGATGAAGTCGGTGATCACGCAGGATGCCGCCGCGGTCTTCGTGGCGACCGTGCGCGACGGCAAGGCCTTCAACGCCGGCCGCATGATGGTCTATGCCGATCAGGCTGAACTGCTCGATGCGCCCGTCGGCGTGGCCGACCGCATCGGCATGCGGGGCGTGGTCGCCGTCGAATTCGGTGCCGGTGGCGTGCCCGAGACCGAATTCGTCGCCGAGTCGGCGGTCGTCGACCTCTACCGCGTCGAGGGCCGCGCAGGCCAGTCGCGGCTGCTCATGAAGGCGTCCATGCGGCAGGTGAACGTCGTCCGCCTGCTCGATGGCACGGTCGCCTTCGTGCCCGAGGCGAATCCCGACGCGGTCGAGGTGCAGAGCGCCTCGGAACGCAGCCCCAACATGGCGAACCTCATCGATCTCGTGTCGATGATGCGCAATCCCGACGTGAGCGGCGACAGCGCGCAGCGCCGGGCCGAGATCGCGCGCATGGTGCGCAGCGCCCGTGCCCTGGCGCTCGCCGATGCGCAGCTTCGGCGCGGCATCGCGGTGCCCTTCGTCGACGATCGTTCTGGCCGCCGCTACGAACTGCGCGCCGCGGGAATCCAGGCGGGGCAGGCCGTCGGCGCGCCCGGTGGCTCGGTCATCATCGAGGAGAGCCAGGACGGGCGCTTGCTGCGTCGCGGCCGGGGAGCCTCGGCGCGGTTCGAGCTTGCGCCGCTCGAGCGTGGCGACGATGCATCCACCGCCGTGCGACTGACGGTGACCTTGATCAAGCCCACGGTCGAGGGGCTCTCGGCGAGCTGGCCCGAGACGCTCGACGGTGTTCGCCCCGACATGACGCTGCCGGCCGCCGCGATGACGGCGGACGCGCTCGAGGACGAGGCAATGGCGGCCTCGCAGAACACGGCGCTGCTCGGGCCGATCGCCAAGGCGATCGGATCAACGGCTGGTTCGTGGGCCAAGCTTCGCCGCGAAGTCGTCTGGGAGGCAACAGCCCACGCATGGATGCGCCTGGCGCAGGCGGTCTGCGCGCCGCTGCTCCTGCTCATGGGCGCCGTGCTCGCCGTGCAGATGCGTCGATCGAGCCCGCTGCTCGTCTACGCGATCGCGTTCGTGCCGGCGATCATCGACATCCTGCTCATCAACTCGGGCCAGCACTCGATGCGTGACGGTGAGCTGGTGTGGGGCTTCCTCGTGATGTGGTCGGGCAACGCTGCCGTAGCTGGGATCGTGTGGTGGGCGTGGCGCAAGGTGGCGGTGCACTGAGGTGGCCATGCGGATCCTGGACCGGACCATCCTCCTGCGGTTCCTCGGCAACTTCGCCGTGATCTTCCTGCTGTTGTTCGTGTTCGCCGTCTCGGTCGACACGATCGTGCAGGCCCAGAAGTTCGTCGAAGCCGCACGCGCGGCAAGCCCCGATGGCGAGGCCAGCCTGCTCGGCATCATTCGTGCGGTGGCCGATTTCCACGGTCCGCGCATCTTCCAGATGTACCAGTACCTCGCCGGGCTGGTCGCGGTGGGCGCGATGGGCTTCACGCTCGCGCAACTGCACCGCAACCGCGAACTCGTGGCGATGATGGCGGCCGGCATCAGCCTGCCCCGCGTGGCGCTGCCGATCATCCTCGGCGGTGCGCTGCTT
>JASGCG010000077.1 GCA_030054235.1 Bacteroidia bacterium | reverse complement strand
CTGGTGATCAGCACGCCGCAAGACACGCCACGATTCGAGCAGTTGCTGGGTGATGGTTCGCAGTGGGGGCTCTCGATCCAGTACGCGGTGCAGCCTTCGCCGGATGGGCTCGCGCAGGCGTTCATCATCGGTGAGTCCTTCATTGGAGGTCACCCGTCGGCACTCGTGCTGGGTGACAACATTTTCTACGGCCATGACTTCCCGCAGTTGCTGTCGCGCGCAATGGCTCGCCCCGATGGGGCGACCGTGTTCGCGTATCACGTGCAGGACCCTGAGCGGTACGGGGTTGTTGAGTTCGACGCTCAGGGCAAGGCGGTCAGCCTGGAAGAGAAGCCCAAGCAGCCGCGCTCGAACTACGCGGTCACCGGTCTGTACTTCTATGACCACCACGTGGTGGCGATGGCCAAGTCACTCAAGCCATCAGCGCGCGGGGAGCTTGAGATCACGGACCTGAACCGGCTCTATCTCGAGCGCGGCGCCATCCACGTGGAGACCATGGGGCGTGGCTTTGCGTGGCTCGACACGGGCACGCATGAGTCCCTGCTTGAGGCGAGCCAGTTCATTGCCACGCTGGAGCACCGGCAGGGTCTGAAGATTGCGTGCCCAGAGGAGATTGCGTTCCGACATGGTTGGATCGATCGCGCAGCGCTCGAGCGGCTTGCGAAGCCGCTCGCCAAGAATGCCTATGGCCGGTACCTGCTGGGCCTGGTGGCGGAACAGGGCCACTGATGCAGGTCGAGTGGTTGCACTTGCCTGAGGTCGTGCGGCTCACGCCCCGTCGGTTCAGCGACGATCGTGGCTGGTTCTCGGAGACCTACAACCAGCGAGCGGTTGACGAGGCACTCGGGAGCGAGGTGCGCTTCGTGCAGGACAACCTCTCACGATCTGCCAAGGGCGTGCTTCGTGGGCTGCACTACCAACTCGATCCTCATGCTCAGGGCAAGCTGGTCCGGGTGCTTCGAGGCGCAGTGCTGGATGTGGCGGTGGACATTCGACGATCGTCGGCCACGTTTGGGCAGTGGGTGGCGGCGGAACTCACCGAGGAAAACCAGGCGCAGCTCTGGATTCCCGCGGGCTTTGCGCACGGATTCCTGTCGCTCATGGACGGCACCGAAGTGCTCTACAAGACCACGGACTTCTGGGCCCCGGCGGCAGAGCGGTCGATTCGCTGGGATGACCCTGGCTTGGCCCTGCCGTGGCCGACGGGCGTCGCACCGCGGCTAGCGCCCAAGGATGCAGCGGCGCCGCCGCTCGCATCGGCTGAAGTGTTTGGGTAAGCGACGTCAGCCGTGTCTGAGAAAAATCATTGACCCAATCTGACAGGAGCGCGAACATATCGGCGTGCCCGATACCGACTCAGAGCTCCGAGGTGGTCGCATGGCTGAGGAATCCGACGACGAGGACTCAGGGCTCCAGTTGTTCACTGAACCAAAGCCGCCAACTTTACGTGACGAGCAGTCACCATCGGTTCAGGTGAAGGCAGTGCAGGACAGCCCAGTTGCTGATGGCGATCGGCAGGTCGAAGACTCGATCGATTGGTCTGAGTTTCGCGAGTCGTCAATCGATGAAGATCCCTGGCTCCGAACCCGCGCAGGGCGAGTCTGGAGTCGGGTTGCGCGTGTGCTAGTGGTTCCTGTATTGATCGTGCTTACGCCGATCTGGTTTCCGTTCTTCCTCTTCGACGAGGGGCGTCGGTGGTTCAGGCAGCATTTTCTGCTGGGCTATCTCGGCGGCAGACCCAATTCAGGTTGGGTGTATGGGGTGCTCTATCCCATCACGCCTCGCCGATCGATTCGCGATGGCGAGAAGGTGCTGCGTGTGCTGCACTGGGCGTTTCAGCAGCGCGGTCAGGAGTGGGCCAGCCTCACCATGGTTCGTGATGCATCTTCGGGTCGGCTTCGATGGGGTCTGACGGAGGTCATGGCCATGCTCGAGGACAGTGGCGAACTTCAGGTTCAGTGGTTCAGGACAAACGAAGCGCTCGGGGACCTTGCGGCCCACACCATCCCGCACGGCGCCCGACAGCACGGGTTGCTTCGGGCCATAGAGCTCTATCTGGAGTTCCGGGACGAAGCCAGCCGCATCCGCCGATTCGACTTCAAGCACCACTTTGCTCACCGCACCCGCATGTTCGCTCTGGCGCTCGACTACGCCATGCGGCAGCATCTTGATCTACGCATGGCGCTGGAAGCAGCCGCCCTTGAACGTTCGACAGCGTGGCGGCACTACGTTTCGTGGGCTCAGGATCGTCTGTACGAGGGCAAACCAGCCCCCTGGGGCCTGCCAGCGTCACGCTGTGGCTTGCTCCGTTTCGAGCCGCAGTTCCTCGCCATGTTGAAGTCAGGTGTCGAGCAGTCGAACCTCCCCAGCGTGCTGAAGCTCGTGGTACGGATGTAGCGCTGGGGCGGGGCTTGGGCCTGGATCGTTGCGAGGTATCGTCTGTGCGTGATGGCGTTGCGCACCGCTGGATGTGTTGTGGCTCTCGGCGTGGTCGGGGTTACGGTGCTGCCGCTCGATGCGGCACGCGCCCCGAACGCGGCCGCCGCCTCAGTGCCGCTGCATGCTGCGTCAGCGAGGGCGAGTCCCGCGGATTCCCAGCTCACACCGCCCGCGCTCAAATCCGGCCTTCGCACTCACTGCCTAGATTGCCACGACGGCGCGCGCGGGAAGGGGGGCTTTGACCTGAACATGTTGCTCGATAGCGCGCAGCCATCGGCGCTGCGTGCGGTCCGCGCACGCTTGGCGCGGCAGGACATGCCGCCGATCGAGGAAACCGAGCGACCGAGCGCTGCCGAGTACGCCGCGATGATCGCGGCGATCGATGCCGCCGTGCCACCTACCCGCCGCGAAGTGCCGCTCGTGCGCCGACTCAATCGCTGGCAGGTCGCCAACAGCATCCGCGACACGATCGGTTGTTTGGGCGCAGAACCAAGCGCCGCGACTGCATCATCCGAAAGCAACCCAACCAACGCACCCGCGCACGCCGCTTCAAGCACCCCGCCGCCCGCCTTCGCGCAGTCGCTGCGCGCCATCGCACTCGCCACGCTGCCGGCTGATGACGTGGGCGAGGGCTTTGACACCACGGCGTCCACGCTCGCGCTGCCGCCGCTCTTGGTTGAGAAGTTCCTGGTGTCGGCCGAAGCGGTCGCCGCCGCCGCCGTCCTGCCGCCATCGCAGGAAACCACCCAAGACGCCGTACTCGGCTCGCTCGAGCGCCGCGGTCAGGGCAGCCAGCACGATGGCGTGCAGGTGCTGGCCACCAACGGGTCGCTGACGACGAGCTTCACGGTGACGCTTCCGGGCACCTATCGGTTCGAGGCCACATGCTCGGCATCGCGCGCTGGCCCAGATGTGGCGCAGGCGGCGGTGCTCGTCGATGGCACGACGGTCCTGAGCCAAGCGTGGGATCCCCCCGAACCCAACGATGCTGCGGCGGGCCGCGCACCCCGGAAGGACAAGGCCCCACGCGAGCAAGGTGCCTCTGGCCGGAATGCTCCACCCGCTGCTGGAACGGCCAGCACAGCCATCCCGTTCGAGCGCGTCAGCCCCGGCACACTGGTTTGGCAGGGCCGTCTCGAGCCCGGCTCACACCGCATCGGCGTGGCGTTCCTGAACGACTACTACGACCCCAAGGAACCGAACCTAGCCGCGCGAGATCGCAACCTGCACCTGCACGGCATGCGCCTGATCGGCCCGCTCGAACCCACCACGCCCACGCCGTTCCAGCGGTGGGCCACAGAGATCGCCGGCAAGGGCTCGACCACGCAGCAACTGCGGCGCGTGGCGACCGCGCTGGCGACAGAGCTCTTTCGCGCGCCGGTCGAGGACCGCGACGGCCAAGCACTGGCGCGCACGGCGATCGAGGCCGCCGGCGGATCGAAGGCACCCTTCGATGACCAACTGCGCGCGCTCGTCACTGCGGTCTTGGTCGATCCGCGATTCCTGCTGCGTGTGGAGGCACCGCTCGCCGAAGGGCGCACTGTGCGCAACCTCTCCGGCAGCGAACTCGCGAGCCGCTTGGCGTTTTTCCTGTGGGCGAGCGTGCCCGACCGCGCGCTGCGTGATGCAGCCAGCCGCGGCGAGCTCTCGAAGCCCGGTCCGCTACGCGCCCAGATCCAGCGCATGCTGGCCGACCCGCGCGCCGATGCGCTCGACGAGCGCTTCTTCACGCAGTGGCTCGGGATCGATGGGCTGGAGCTGCGGCAGTTCGACCCGGCGATCTATCCGGGGCTCGATGCACGCATGCTCACGCTGATGCAGCAAGAGACGCGCGATCTCTGCTGGCGCATCGTGCGCGGCGAGCTGCCGGTACGCGCGCTGCTCGATTCGACGGAGTCCGCTGGCACGCAGGAGCTTCGAGCGTTCTATGCGGGCGCCGATGCGCCGAGGCCGCCGGGGATCTTTGGCCACGGCAGCGTGCTCGCCGCGACCAGCAACCCCACCCGCACGAGCCCGGTCAAGCGTGGCAAGTGGGTGCTCGAGGCGCTGCTCGACCAGGCACCGCCACCGCCGCCGCCCGGCGTGCCGCAGCTGCCCGAGGGTGCGACGAACACCGAGGACCGCTCGATGCGCGAGCTCATGGCGATGCACCGGGCCAATCCCGACTGCGCGAGCTGCCACGTGCGCATGGACGCGATCGGCCTGGCGTTCGAGGGCTTCGATGCCAACGGCCGCACGCGCACGTTGGTCGATGGTCACGCGGTCGAGGACACGACGGAGTTGCCCGGAGGCGCGACGATCGATGGCGTGCCGGGCGTGGCGACGATGGTCGGTGCGGGAACGGCCTTCGAGCGCTCGCTTGCACGGCGACTGCTCGTGTATGCGCTCGGGCGCGGGACCGCCGAGGCGGATGACCCGCTCGTGGCTGAACTGGCCGCGCGGCTCGCGCGTGACCGCTCGTTCGAGTCGCTGGTGATGGGGATCGCTATGAGCGACGCGTTCCAGCGGCGGCGGGCGCTGGCTGCAGCGGGCGACTGAGGCGGGGCGGGTGGGCGCGGGTGGGGCGCTGGCGCGTGGGGCGCCGCATGCCGATTCAGCGGGCGGTGGTGTGGGGTGGCTTCAGATTGGGCCGCAGCGGAAACACGACGGACCGACTGCCAGGCTCAAGTTGGACAAACCCATGGTGAACGTAAAAGGCGAGGGCGCGATCGTCGATCGCTGTTGCCGTGAGCGCTCGAACGCCGATCTGCTGGGCCATTTCGCACGCCACCATCGTGGCGTGAGCCAAGAGCATTGCGCCAATGCCTCGCCCTTGCTGACGCTGATCCACGGCCATTCGCCCGATATGCACTGTCGGTACTGGATGGCGTGGCGATCGGGCAGCAAGTGCTGCTGGGAGCACCTCGAAAGCGATCGATCCTGCCGAGAGGGAGACGTAGCCAACCACCAGGTTGTTGAGCAACGCAACGTGGGTCTGACTGGTACCGCCGCGCTGATGCTGGCTTGCGAAAACACGTAGGTACTGATCAAGCGTTGCATGCCCTGACCGGAACCCGGATCGGTCGTGGCGTGCGTGCAACCGCTCGATCTGCGGGCGATCAGGCCCGCTTGCGCTGCGAGTCGGCATGGCGCGCCATGGCACGTCGCATGGCAGCGTTGGGTGCTGGCGGGTTCTCCAGCAGTTGTAGAAGTCGTTGCGTGTCGCGCGCGCTCAGGCGAAATGTGCCAGGGCGCTCCATCGCCGCTTCTGCTTCGGCGACGAGCGTGCCGACCACAAAGGCCGACACGGTCACGCCGCGCGCGGCGGCGGCGTGCTCGATGAGCTCCTTGTGGGCGGGCGTGAGCCGCACATCAAGGCGCGCTGTGGCTGGAGATCGGCGGGAAGGCATGGGGGAGAGCCGCCGGGGCGTGGCAGCAGATGTACAGCAATATGCCACACACTTGCCGCGCGGGGAAGTGGATTCCTGATGCATGCGCCGATGATCCGCCAGCGCAGCTCCCCAACCGGATGAGCCGCCGAAAGTTCGGTGGGCGGGGAAGGAGTCCTATAATGTTTGACAGATCGAAAGTCAGACTTTCAATCTGTCAGAACCTGCCCTATCCTCATGCCCGTGAATGAGTTGCGATCCACCATTTCGCGCGCCATCGAGCCTCATGTGACGCGATGTGCGGCCAGTTTCCCCGCAGTCGCCATCGTGGGACCCCGCCAGAGCGGGAAGTCGGTCCTCGCTCGACATGCCTTCCCCGGCCACCGCGCGTGGGTGCTTGAGTCGCCCGACGTCGCTGCCTTCGCGCGCGCGGATCCCCGCGGCTTCCTGGCGAAGGCCCCCAGCGAGAGCGGCGCGATCCTCGACGAGATCCAGCGCGTGCCCGAGTTGCTCTCCTACTTGCTCGAAGTGATCGATGCGAATCGTGCACCTGGGCGATGGATCCTCACGGGCTCCGAGAGCCTGCAGCTGTCGTCGGGCATTTCGCAGTCGCTTGCAGGTCGTGTGGCGATGCTGGAACTCTTGCCCATGGATGGGACCGAGGTGGCGCGCCTTGCACCGGGTCATGGCGTCGAGGCTCCCTCGCTCGATCACGCCTTGCTGGCAGGTGGCTATCCGCCGATCCATGCCGAGCGGCTCGACCCCGTGCTCTGGCTCTCCAACTACGTCGCCACGTACCTCGAACGTGACGTGCGCTCCGTGCTGCGACTCGGTGATCTCAATGCGTTCCGTCGATTCATGGCGCTGTGCGCCGGCCGGACCGGGCAACTGCTGAATGTGTCCGCGCTGGCGGCTGACGCCGGTGTGTCGGCGCCCACCGCGCGCAGCTGGATCTCGGTGCTCGAGGCGACGTTCGTGCTTGCGCTCTTGCCTGCATGGCACGGCAATGTGCGCAAGCGCTTGGTGAAGAGCCCGAAGCTGCACATGCTCGACAGTGGGCTGACCTGCTCGTTGCTGGGCATCAGGTCGACGGAGCACCTGAGCACCCACCCCTTGCGTGGGCCGATGTTCGAATCATGGGTGGTTGCTGAGTCCATGAAGGCGCAAGCCAATGCTGGTCAGCGTCATGCATGGAGCCACTGGCGTGATCAGTCCGGCCTCGAGATCGATCTCATGGTGGAGACACCGCGCCACCGCGTGGGGATCGAGGTCAAGGCCGGCGCGACCTTCCAGCGAGAGTGGCTGGATCCGATCCTGCGATGGTCGAGCACCTTTGATGATGCCTCGAAGCCGCCTCAGCCCAAGATCGTCTGCGGCGTCGAGCCGCATCAGGCTCCAACAGACGTGATCTCGTGGCGATCGTGGCCCGCGTCGGTCTCGGCGATGATGCGTGAACTGGGCTGAATCACCTTCTTGCGCTGGCCGATCAAGCGCGCCGAATTACAGTACGTCCATGCGCCCCGGCTTCCTCGCTCGACG
>JASGCG010000076.1 GCA_030054235.1 Bacteroidia bacterium | reverse complement strand
TGCGGAACTCGCTCGGCGAGGCATGCCGCGCCCCCTTTCCGCGACGGCCGCATGGAAGCAGCTGCGCCATGCCGCGCTCGTCCGGAGCGACCGAGCGGTTCCGAGCTGCGCGGCCGCGCAGCCGGGACCCGAGATCGCGGGAGGACGAGCGCGAAGTCACGCCCCGAGCGCCATCGCACAAAAAACTCCTCGTCCACATCACTCCGACGTCACTTCCGGGGTCCACACTGCAGGATCCCGGGTTGGTCGGAACCTTGACCGAATTGAGTCGGCTGTGGAGGTCAGCCGAACCTTGATGCCGTAGCCTGCGTGGGTCAGCTGATCCAGGAGACCATCATGATCCAGAACCTGTCCCGCATGGCGTGGGCCGTTGTGCTTGCGCTGCTTCTTGTGCCGGCGGTGGCGCCGGTGTCCGCGCAGTCCCAGTTTCCCACGGCGCTCACCTCGACTGAGTTCGAGGCGCTCCTGCCGCGCGTCGGCCTTCCCGATGCCCAGCGTGCAGCCGCGATGGCCGAGTATGACCGCTACCAGCGTGCGACCAGCGAGCTGCGCTCGGGCTCCATCGAGCGCTACCTCAAGGACCAGCCCGAGGGCGGCATGGCCTTCGGCATGGGCAACGATGAACGTCCGGCTGACGAGGTGCGCAACCAGGTGCGGACCTATCGAAGCCTGCTGGCGCAGTGGGACACGCTCGAAAACGCGCTCATCGATTCGCTGCTTCCGCTCGGTGCCGATGGCACGAAGCTCGATCGCGTGCGCCGTGCGCTGGAATTGCGCCGCATCGAACAGTCCACCTCCGATGCGTTCATGATGCGGGCCGGCAGCCAGGCCGATCTGTGGGCGATCGCCGAGCGCT
Organism: Bacteroidia bacterium; assembly: GCA_030054235.1. Taxonomy (GTDB): domain Bacteria; phylum Planctomycetota; class Phycisphaerae; order Phycisphaerales; family SM1A02; genus SYIB01. The sequence continues at coordinate 6,638 of JASGCG010000076.1, read as the reverse complement.
CGACCAAGGAGCTCGATCCGTCGCAACTCAAGCAGATCGATGATCGCATCGGCGCGCGCGAGGCCGAGTACGTCGATGCGGTCCGCGCGATCCGCACTGCTGCCCTTGAGCAACCCGAGCGACTGATCGAACTCCGCGCCAAGGCGATGGCGGATCATCCGCGCCCCTCGGCCGAGGCGATGCAGCAGCAGATGGAGCAGGCGCAGGAGCAGGGTGGCGAGGTTGATCCCGCTGAGTTTTCCAAGGGTTTCGAGGCCCACTTCCGTGCGATGGCCGGGGCCTACCAGCAGTCTCGCGAGCCCATTCAGGCTGCTCGCACCCGCGCCACGCGTCTGGGCGCGACCATCCTGAGCGAGGCCTTCCAAGGCATCCCGCAACCCCGCGGTGCTTCCGCTTGGCTCGCCTTCGTCCGTGCCAGCGGCATGGGCGCCTTCGGCATCGACGATGGCGGGGCGATCCGCATGGTTGAGTCCATGGCCGCCCAGGCTCCGCTCACGCCCGAGCAGGATCAGGCCGTTGCGGCGGCGTTCGCAACCTGGCAGGCATCGGTGCTCGGCGCACTCAATGAGCAGGGGCCAGTGGCGTTCCTGGGAGATGACACCGAGAACATCCAAGAGGTCTTCCGCAAGGGTGCCGAAGAAGCGAAGGCCCGCACCACTGCGTTGAAGACCGCGGTGCGCGCTGCCTTTGGCCTGTCAACTGAGCCAGAGCCGGTGCAGATCGTGCAGGATGCCCCCGATGGGGGAGCCGCCGCGGGCGATGGCGGCGAACCCGTCGGCGTCACGGTTCGGGTTGGCGTGGCGATTGCAGGCGGCGACGCAGCTGACGGCGCGGTCGCGGTCGGTGGCGATGCGGTCGTGCTTGACATGTCAGGCGATGGCCTCGAGGGCCTGATCGCGGGCGAGGATGGCGGCCCCATGCTCTGGCAGGGCGCGGGTCGCCCCACGATCCAGCCCATCTCGAAGCAGGAACTTCAGGAACTGCTCGAGCTCTGCGGCTCGTCTGAGTCCGTCAAGCCGGTGGTCACGCAGCTGCACGCGGATTACCTCGAGGTGGCTTCATCCGTGAAGGACCAGCTCGATGCCGCGCCGAGCGCGCAGATGTCGTTCGGTCCCAATGGCGCCACACCGCCCTCCAAGGAGGACATCGCCGCGAAGTACGAGGCCGTCCGGACCGCAGTCGGTGCGATGGAGCGCGCCGATGCTGACTTCTTCGAGGATCTTGCTGCCGTGGTCGATGAGGGGTGCGTCCGTCAGCAGGCGCAGTTCCGTGCTCGCAGCCTTGCACGGACCGGTGCGGGCGCAGCGGGAAGCAGCATGGCGTTCGGCATGGCCAGCGGCAATCGTGCTGGCCCATTCGTCGATCCCGAGTCGGTCATCCGTGCCGCGGTCACCGATGGCGCCATCGATGCCGCGTCGGCTGCCGCGCTGCGCGAGCATGTGTCGACCCAGGGCCACGAGCCCATGCTCGCTGCGCTGAAGAACCAGTTCGAGGTGACGATGTCCAAGGGTCTTGAACTGGCGCTGCTCGAGGGGGATCTCTTCAAGCCAGCCGCCGAGGGTGCCGAGGGCGCTGCGATGACGATCAATGAGTCGGACAGCCAGCGCATGCAGGAAGCTGGCGAAGCGATGGGCAACGCCCGCAGCGAGGCCGCGTCCCGCGCTCGCCAGGTCCTCGATGCGCTGCCAGCGCTCCTCAAGGAGCCGCAGCGCCCGGGCTTCCTGCGCGCAGCCGATGTGGTCCGCTACCCAGAGACCTTCAAGGATCCCACCGACATGGAGCCCATGTTCGCCAAGGCTCTTGCACTCGAAGGCCTCGACACGGCGGTCACCAACGCCATCACCACGCAGCGCACCGAGTATCGCGCGGCCTACGCCAAGCTCCGCGATCAACTCGCCGAGGTGCGTCCCAAGTCCGCCATGCCTGACTTCAGCGGCGCAGATGCAGGCGGGATCGAGGACTTCCAGGCGCGCATGAATGCATCGCAGGCCGCCCAGCGCCAGCTCAAGCAGCTCAAGACCGACCGCGACGAGCTCAATCGGCGCACCATGCGCCAGCTCCAGTCGGCGCTCGGCGACGAACGCGCGAAGGCGATCGGCGAGCTGCCGGCGCAGCGCAAGGGCCGGGGGCTTTCGATCCCCGGCCTTGAGGGTGTCCAGATCACGGTTCCGTGACGGGGCCATCGCCCCAGCCACGGGGCTTCGCCTTGGCTGTGCGTGATCCGTCGTCGGCTGCTGGGCCTTTGTAGCCCTTGCAGGTCACGAACATCTCCACGCTCTCGGCCCGGCTCGATTTGGGCTTGAAGCCCTTGCTCTCGGCAAAGAGCGCCGCGCAGCGCTTGAGCAGCGCAGGGTATTCGCTCCCCTCGTACACCTTCATCGTCGCGTGACCGCCCTTGCGCAGCCAGCGCGGGAATCGGTCCAGCAGTTCGTTGCACAGGTTCACGCTGCGGATCGAATCGCCGAAGGGATCGCCGCTCGTGTCTGGCCCCATGTCGCTGATCACCACGTCGAAGGGCACGCCTCCGAAGTGCTCGGGCGCCAGATCCATCAGGTCCGACTGCAGCAACGTCACGTGCTGCGGCAATCCCCGAGGGTCGATGGCTTTCAGATCGACGGCCACCACGGCACCCTTGGGCCCGACACGCTCGGCCGCCACCTGCGTCCACGAGCCAGGGGCAGCGCCCATGTCGAGCACGCGGTCGCCCTTGCGGATGAGCTTCTTGCGGTCATCGATCTCGATCAGCTTGAAGGCGCTACGCGCCCGGAAGCCCTGTTCCTTGGCCAGCCGGAAGAAGTGGTCCTGGACTTCCTTCATGGCTTCTCCGGTGCAGCAATCGGCACACCATGCGACTCGATCCAGCGTCGCATCTCCGGATAGAAGCGCAGGCTGGAGAGCGCGCTCGCGGTCCCATGGTCCGCACGCTGCAGAAGATCCACGTAGCCCGGCACCACGGCTGCGTCAGCGGGTGCGCCCGCTCCCGGAAGTTCGGACAGCGTCACCCGCACGCGCTCGACCGCACGCTCGAGGTAGAAGTTGTCTCGGTCGCCGCACACCAGGTGCACGCGCTCGCGCCACAGGGGAAGCATGGTCTCGGGGTCGCGCCGCAGCCGTCGTGCCAGGTCATGCGTCGACCACGCCTCCACCACCACAGGATCGATCGCGCCGGTCGTCGCATCGACGAGCCGCCGAGGATGCCCAGTGATGGAATCGATGGGGCTCCACATCGCGCACCAGGCATCCCACTGCTCGCCGCTCAGGCCGGCTGGCGAGAGCACCCATTCCATCATGATCTCGTCGCGGTTGTTCATGCAGACGCGGTCGAACGCATCGCGCATGGGTTCGCGGAAGCTCGGGAACTCGGCGCCAGCGGCATCCACGTATGCATTGGGGTCGGCGTACAGGTCCACCGTCTGGAACGCGGCGAAATCAATGGGATCAGGTGCACTCGAGAAGCAGGCCCCGAAGGTCTCCGGGTAGGTCAGCGCCAACCACAGGCTGCTCCAGCCACCGCTCGAGTGGCCCGTCACGAGCCGGCCCTGTGGGCGAGCATCGAGGCGGAAGCGTTCTTCCAGCCACGGCACCAGTTCGGTCGCGAGCGCCGTGCCGCGCGGACCGTTGGCGAGCGAGTCCACAAAGCCGTGATGGCCGAGCGGGCCATCGGGATCGAGCACCACCCACACGGCCGGCGGGAGTGCAGCCTCGCCGATCTCGCTGTGCACCACCTTCATGAGCGACGCAGCGCCCAGATGCCTGCCTCCGAAGCCCGGGATCACGTAGATCGTCGGCCAGACCCTTCGAGGGTGGTTGGTATCGTGATAGCCCGGCGGCAGGATCACGCCCGCACGGTGCACGGCCGGCACGCCGCGCGTGGCGACGAGGGTGCTCGGCACGTTGACCCAGACCAGCTGCGGACGATCGGGGTCCTCGCCGATCTGGCCTTCGGGCATCGTTTCCTGCGGTACGAGTGCGTCGAGGTCGAGGGTGATGTCATCCTCCGCCGTTCGCGAGAGCGTGATCCTGGTGGGCCGGCCCATCAGGTTGCCAGGGCCCATGTGCCCACGCACCGTCGCGTCGCGATCGAGCACGGCTTGCACGCTGAACGTGCCGTCGAAGTCGCTCATCGAGTACGGGTACCACGCGGTGCCCTCGCCCAGCTCGATCGGCACGCCGGCGACGATGTCCTTGACGTCGATCCCGGCCATCGGTTGCGGGTCCTCGAAGAAGGGTGCCCCGGACGGATCGCCATCGACCCGCGAGCCCTCAGCCACGAAGAAGACGAGGATCCGACCGCTCGAGGCACCTGCCGCGAGCAGATCGACCTTGTCGCCTGGAATGCGCACGCGCAGCCGATCGGGCTTGGCCGGGGGCTCGGTGGGTGCAACGGGTCGTGCCCGCAGGATGGGCTTCGCGCCATCGATCGTGAAGTCGCGAGTCGGGGCGGCGCCGGCCGCGGCAGCAGCGTCGGGTGTGGCTGCGGGTGCCGCATCGCTCGCTGAGTCGCTCGCTGGCGCACTGGTCGGTGCACTCGCAGGTGGCTCCGTCGCCGGCTTCGGCAGTCCCATCGGCACATCGCTCGGCGCGGGCTGCGGCATCGGCGGATCGACGCGGCGCGGAGGGACCTGCATCATGCACGCGCTGGCCAGGACCATGTGGAGCATGCGGCCATCCTACGCGCGTGCGATCAGCGCACCGATACACTCGCTGCCATGCGATCGCTTGCCTTCCTTTCGCTGGCCGTGGCCCTGCTCGCCGCATGCGAAACAGCGCATCCGCCTCCGGGCATCCAGCGTGACGTGGTCGACGTCTGGCGCGCTGGATTCGCCGGCGGAGCCTCGGCCCGCGAGACCACCGAGGTCAAGGTCGGCCCCGTCGTCGACGTCGAGATCGATCTGTTCGCCGGCGACGTGACGATCGAGGCGACCGAGGACGATGCCGAGTACGCCGAGCTCACCGTGACCCGAAAAGCGGTCCACGGGATCGGCCGCAATGACGAGGCCGAAGCGTCGATCGGCCAGATCCGGCAGGATCTCTCGGTCACGCAGCCCTCGGCCGAGCGCACGCTCATGCGCATCACGGGCATCACGGGCCACGCGGAACCGTGGTACCAGCGGGTCGACGTCGATCTCAAGGTCCCGCGCCTGGGTGCCGTGCGGATCAAGACCACGCGCGGTCATGTGTGGGTCTACGGCAGCCGCGATCGCATCGAGATCGACGGCGGCGGCGGCGATGTGCGGATCCTCACGGATTTCCCGTTCTCGGCCGACTGCCGCGTGATCAACGAGGACGGCGACATCGACCTGCGGCTCCCCGAGCGCTCGGCCGGCACGTTCGACCTGGCGACCGTGCGCGGCACCGTGAAGACGAGCATCGCCAAGGGCGAGTGGAAGGACCTGCCGGGCCAGTTCAGCGATCACGACACGGTCGTGTCCATGCTCAACGGTGGGCGAAATCGCGTGCTCCTGCGCACCGTCGACGGCAACATCCGCATCAGCGTCGACGATCACCCCTACGAGGTCGGTCCCTACATCATCGATCCGTGATTGAGCGGGTACGGCCGCGCGGCCTCAACCGGCCAGCACGGCGAGCCGTTCGCAGGTCTCGTGGATGTTCGCGCGGCTGTTGAAGGCGCTGATCCTGAAGAAGCCCTCGCCGCACGAGCCGAATCCTGCGCCCGGCGTGATGACGACCTGCGCCTTCTCGAGCAACAGATCGAAGGCCTGCCACGAGAGCAGGCCCTCGGGGCACTCGACCCAGACGTACGGGGCGTTCGTGCCGCCCCAGCATCGGAGCCCAAGCCCCTGGACCGCCGTGCGCAGCAGCGCGGCGTTGGCGAGGTAGAAGTCGGTCAGGGCCTTCACCTCACGTTGTCCATCGTCGGTGTACAGCGAGGCCGCGGCGCACTGCACTGGCCACGACACGCCGTTGCTGCAGGTCGCCCACCGTCGTGACCAGAGGCGATGCAGCGGGATGCGCTCGCCCGTGGAGGTCGTGCCCATCAGCGACTTCGGGCAGACCGTGTAGCCGCAGCGCAGGCCGGTGAAGCCGCCGTTCTTCGAGAAGCTCCGGAACTCCATCGCGACCTCGCGCGCGCCGGGGATCTCGTAGATCGAGCGCGGCACGGCCGGATCGCGCACGTAGGCCTCGTAGGCCGCGTCAAAAAGCAGGATCGTGCCGTGGCGGTGCGCGTAGGCGACCCAGGCCTCGAGCTGCGCACGCGTGGCGACCGCGCCGGTCGGGTTGTTTGGAAAGCACAGGTACGCAACGTCCACGGCCTCGCTCGGCGGCTCGGCGACGAAGCCGTTGGCCGGCGTGCCGGGCAGGTAGGCGAGCCCTTGGTAGCGACCGCCCTCGAGCGCGGGGCCGGTGTTGCCGGCCATCACGTTCGTGTCGACGTAGACCGGATAGACCGGGTCGGGCACGGCAATCCGATTGCCGCTGCCGAGGATTTCGAGCGCGGCGCTCGCATCAGGCTTGGAACCATCGCTCAGGAAGATCTCGTCGTCGGCGATGTCGATGCCACGCGAGCGGAAGTCCCCGTTCGCGATGGCCGCACGCACGAACTCATGACCGGTCGCCGGCCCGTAGCCCTTGAAGCGCTCGTGCGTCGCAAGGTCATCGACCGCGGCGTGCAGCGC
>JASGCG010000075.1 GCA_030054235.1 Bacteroidia bacterium | reverse complement strand
CCATGGCGATGCGCGCGATGCCTCGCTGCCGCGCGCGCTCGCGGTCGAGATCGACCGCATCGTCGCCGCACTCGAGGCGGACTCGGTGCGCCTGCAGCCCGGGCGCATCGACGATGATGCGAACGCCGCGCCCGTGCGCCCCGTCTCCGCGAGCACGCCGCCGGGTGCCTTCCGCGCCGCGGTCGAGCGAGCCAAGGAGTACATCCGCGCGGGCGATGCCTTCCAGGTCGTGCTCAGCCAGCGTTTCGAGCGCACGACCACGACGGATCCCTTCGACCTCTACCGCATGCTGCGCGTGGTCAACCCGAGCCCGTACCAGGCCTATCTGCAGGCGGAAGGGTGCATCCTCGTCGCGAGCAGCCCGGAGATCCTCTGCAGGGTGCGCGGAGGCATCGTGACCAATCGCCCGCTCGCCGGAACGCGGCGGCGCGGCCGCGACGATGCCGAGGACGCACGCCTCGAGGTCGAACTGCTCGCCGATGCGAAGGAGCGCGCCGAGCACGTCATGCTCGTCGACCTTGGCCGCAATGACCTTGGCCGCGTGAGCGACCTGGGCAGCGTGCAGGTCAAGGCGTGCATGGACATCGAGCGCTACAGCCACGTCATGCACATCTCGAGCACGCTCGAGGGATCGCTGCGGCCCGGCCTCGATGCGTGGGATGCGCTGCACGCCGCGCTGCCGGTGGGCACCGTGAGCGGTGCACCGAAGGTCCGTGCGATCCAGATCATCGATGAGCTGGAGCCTGTGCGTCGGGGGCCCTACTCGGGCGGCCTCGGCTGTGTGGGTTGGAACGGCGATCTGGACATCGCGCTCACGTTGCGCACGATGGTCGTGCCCACGGCGCTCCATGACACCGCCCGCGGCACGTGGCGCGTGGATCTGCAGGCTGGGGCAGGCGTCGTGCTGGACAGCGATCCGGCGGCGGAAGAGGACGAGACCGTCAACAAGGCCGCGGCGCTCGGTCGCGCCATCGAACTCGCGGAACGCAGCTTCAGCTGACGATCGGCCGCTCCGGACCCGGTGCTCAAGATCAAGGCCGCACGCGTCGTGCAGCGCGCCGTGCTCCGCACGTGTTGTCCAGTGCGCCGTGCCCTGCACGGCGCGTTCAGTCCATCGGAATGGGATCGTCGTCGTCGCGGCGTCGTGCCACGCGCGCCGCGCCGGGAATGGCCTCGGCCGTCTTGCGCTTCGGTTTGCGCGTGCCGTCCCAGTCTGGCGGGAGATCGGCCGGCGGGTCCAGTCCCTCAAGGTGGCCGACCGCTTGCGCGACGCGGCTCGCGCGATCGACGAGCACGAAGAGCGCGAAGACCGCCGCGACCAAGCCGAGCACTTCGATCACGGTGACGAGCGTCAGGATCTTCTCGCCGGCCGAGCCTTTGTTCATGAGCGAGAGCGCACGACCGACGGGCACCTGGACCCAGCCGATGCAGCCCACGATCATGGCGGGCAGGGCCAGTTCATCGAACCACTCTGGCGGCGGCAGCTGCAGGTGCCGCCACAGCCCTTGCACGATCCGCATCAACCCCACCAACTGCAGCCCGACGGCCGCGAGCACGCAGGCCTGCAGCACGCTCACGATGACGGGGCCGAATCGGGTGTCCGAAAAGATCGTCGCGCCCACGATCAGCGCCGCTGCCGATGAGAGTTCGGCGATCGACACACCCCTGATCCACGGCTGCCAGACGACGAGCGACGGGTGCTTCAGCCAACCTTCCCGATCGAGCCGCCACCACGCGATGGCCCGGAATCCTCCAAGGCCGAGGATCAGCAAACCCGTGAAGACTGGCACGACCGAGGTCGCCGCGCAGGTTCCCACGATCGCCGTCATCGCGGCGGCGCGCCACAGGCTCTCGAGGGCCTGCCGGAAGGACGCGTCCGGGCCTTCCTCGCCCGGCAGGCGGGCGCGCACCGACGGCAGCTGATCGCCGCACTCCGGGCAGCGCACTGCGCCGGACTTGCCGCCGCAGTCGTGGCCGCAACTGGGGCAGCGCCGGATCCGGTGCTTAGGGGATTGATCGCGATGTGCCATGTTCGGGTCGCTTGTCCTGAACCGGATCGGAGGATTGCCGATAGAACTACCACAATGCCACTTGGAGGCCCCATGACCACGCTGCTTGCCTCGTTCGTCGCCATCGGTTCGATCCTGCTTGGGCCATCCACGGCAGCCGCCGCGCCCGGCGATGCCCCCTCAGGTGCCGCCGCCTGGGCCGACGCGCTCTGGACGGCCGCCTTGGCCGACGACCAAGCGAAGGTCGAGGAGCTGCTCAAGGCCGCACCGGCCGACGACTCGCCGGCGATGCAGAAGGTGCGCGAGCGCGTGGCCGAGCGCGCCCGCAATCACGATGCGCGCGAAGCCGAGCGCAAGGCGGACCTTGAGAAGCACGAGAAGGAGATGGGCGAGCACGTGACGAAGGGCGAGCTGCTCAAGGCGCTCGTTGACGGCGCGAACATCCGCTATCTGCTCTCGGAGCAGGAATGGAAGCAGCGGGGGACGACGCCCGCCTTCCGCGACCTCGTCAAGACCGCGCTCGCCGAGGCGGCCAAGGCTGAATCAGCGGGCGATCTGCTCTATGCGCAGGAGTTGACCTTCCGCGCGAAGGTCTTGGTCGAGGACGGCATTGACCAGGAAACCTTCGAGCGCACCGAGAGCGCGCTGAATGACCTGAACGACCGCATCATGCTCATCGCGATCTACGCCCCGCGTGCCATGCACGCGCTGCGCGAGAGCGTGGCCAAGCGCGTCGATCCCGATGATGACTTCGCCGACTTCAGCGAGGACGCCGCCGACGACTGGAAGGAAGTCGTGGGTGGCATCTCGCGCAACCTCACGCTCGGTGCGCTCTCGGCCGCGGCCGAGGCCCACATCGGCGGCCAGGGCTGGGAGCCGCTCGTGCGCGGCGGCCTCGAGCAGGTCCGCCTGCTCGCGACGACCAAGGCACTCGATGAGACCTTCCCTGCGCTCAAGGATCCCGCCGTCGTGGGCGCCTTCATCAAGGATCTCGATGCGCTCGCGGGCGCGAAGCCCGAGCGAGCCAGCGGCACGTGGGCGCGCGCGACCGTCGACTCGATGCTCGAGGCAAACGATCGCACCATCAAGGTCCCGCACGACGTGCTGCTGCACGAGTTCGGCACCGGCGCCACCGAGCGGCTCTCGAAGGACCAGGGCGACGACTACTCGTCGATCATCTGGCCGGAGAACCTGCGACGCTTCAACCAGCAGCTCGAGGGCGACTTCGTCGGCGTGGGCATCCTGCTGCGCTACGACGACAAGCGCCAGCTCATGATCGCCAATCCGCTCGAGGGTGGGCCGGCCGCGCGCGCGGGCGTGCAGCCCAACGACCGCATCATCGAGGTCAACGGCATGCCGACCGCAGGCTGGACGCTCAACAAGGCGGTCGAGACCATCACCGGACCCGCAGGCAAGCAGGTCGTCATGAAGCTCCGCCGCGGCGAGGGCGATCAGGCGACCGACCTCGAGGTGCCGCTCATTCGCGAGCGCATCAAGATGCGCTCCGTGAACGGCTGGTGGAAGCGCTCGATCGACGAGGCCGGCACGCCCGAGTGGGACTGGATGATCGATCCCGATGCGGGCATCGGCTACCTGCGCGTGACGAGCTTCAATGATGACACGCTCGACGACATGGCCGACGCCATCGAAGCGATGCGCAAGGCCGGCCAGCTGCGCGGGCTCGTGCTTGACCTTCGCGGCAACCCGGGGGGGCTCCTGCCTGCGGCGGTGGACATGGTCAACCTCTTCGTGAGCCGTGGCCTGGTCGTCGAGGTGCAGGACCGCAACGGCCGCACCGTGGGCACGAACTACGCCAAGCCGAGCAAGGCCAAGCTCGCGGGGCTGCCGCTGGTCGTGCTCGTGAACCGCGAATCGGCCAGCGCCAGCGAGATCGTGAGCGGCGCGCTGCAGGCGTACAAGGCCGGCATCGTGATCGGCGATCGCACCTTCGGCAAGGGCAGCGTGCAGACCGTGCAGCGCGTGACCGATGGTCCGCGCCAGGCCGCCGTCAAGGTCACGCAGCAGTACTACGCCTTGCCACCGACGGCGCCCGGGCAGAAGGGGCGCCTGGTGCACAAGCGCCTGAACACCGGCGACTGGGGCGTGAACCCCGACGTCGTCGTGCGCGTGGGGCCCAAGCAGCAGGAGAAGGCCCAGACCCTGCGCACCAAGGCCGACCAGATCGACGAGAGCGGCAAGGGTGCGAAGGACGAGCGCCCCAACCCGAGTGCGCTGGTGGCCGAGGGCGTGGATGAGCAGCTCGATCTGGCGCTCATGCTCCTGCAGGCGCGCCTGGCGACCGAGCCCGCGGTTGGCACGGCCGCGCGGCCCAAGTCCGTGCAGCCTGCGCTCTCGACGGACCGCGGCGCGCCGCCAAGCTGAGATAACGCCCTGGGGCGCAGCGACCCACCTCCGCGGGTCGCGCACGGGCGGGGCCCTGCGATGGGTGACCGTCGCGACCCATCGGCGGGTGGAGTCGCCGCAGCCAGGCACCAGCATGGGTCGGTCTTGCCCCCGACGCGCGGTTCTCCTATAACTGTCGGACTCTCCTTCGGTTGAGAGCCACCATGAGCATGCTTTCCGAACCCTCGACTTCCCGTCCGTTCGATGTCCACGGCAAGCCCGGCGAGCGAACCTCCGCCCCAGCCACGACCGGTCGCCGCGACCTGGTCGATCCCGCGCTCTGCCGCCAGTGGCTGCGCGACATGCTGATGATCCGGGAGTTCGAGAACCGCTGCATGCAGCAGTACCAGGACAAGAAGATCGGGGGCTTCTGCCACATCTACATCGGGCAGGAAGCGATCGCCGTCGGCTGCACGGCCGCGGTGCGCCCCAATGACCCCATCGTGACGGCCTACCGCGACCACGGGCACGCACTCGCCCGCGGGATGGCGGCCCGCCACTGCATGGCCGAGATGTTCGGCAAGATTGGCGGCTGCGCCAAGGGCAAGGGCGGCTCGATGCACATGTTCGACCGCGAGCACCACCTGTACGGCGGCCACGGCATCGTCGGCGCGCAGATCCCGCTCGGGGTCGGCCTGGCCTTTGCCTGCAAGTACATGGACGAAGTGATCGACGGCCGGCCCAACAGCCGAGTGGCGCTGGCGTTCCTGGGTGACGGCGCGCTGAACCAGGGCGCGATCCACGAGGCGATGAACCTCGCGGGCCTGCTCGACATCCCGTGCGTGATCATCTGCGAGAACAACGGCTACTCGATGGGCACGAGCATCCACCGCGGCACCACCATGGGCCACGACATCATCTCGAAGGCCATCGGCTACGGCATCGACGGCTACGTCGTCGATGGGATGGACTGCCTCTCGGTCTACCACGACATGAGCGCGATCGTCGAGAAGTGCCGCCGCGAGAGCCGCCCGGCCTTCGTCGACATGCGCTGCTACCGCTTCAAGGGCCACTCGATGAGCGACCCTCGCAAGTACCGCACGCCTGAGGAAGAGAACCAGTACGCGAGCGACGATCCGATCGGCCGCCTGAAGCTGCACCTCGAAGAGCGCGGCGAACTTCCTGAGGCCGTCCTCAAGGAGATGCAGAAGGAGATCCGCGACGAAGTGCGCGAGGCCATCGCCTGGAGCGAGGCCAGCCCCGAGCCGCCGATGTCCGAGCTCTACCACGACGTCTTCGTCGAGCCGCACGGGCCGTTCAACGGCACCAGCCTGCCGCAGATGCTGCAGAGGAAGGACCTGCGCTGACCATGAGCACCGTCACCGTCATCGACCCCACCATGACCGCCACCCGCGAGATCGAGTTCCGTGATGCCCTGCGCGAGGCGATGAGCCAGGAGATGCGCCGCGACCCGCGCGTGTTCCTGCTCGGCGAGGAAGTCGCGCAGTACAACGGCGCCTACAAGGTCAGCAAGGGCATGCTCGACGAGTTCGGCCCGCGCCGCATCATCGACACGCCCATCTCCGAGTCGGGCTTCGCGGGCATGGCGATCGGCGCCGCCATGATGGGCCTGCGCCCGATCGTCGAGTTCATGTCGTGGTCCTTCAGCCTCGTGGCTGCCGACCCGATCCTGAACAACGCGCCCAAGATGCTCTACATGTCGGGCGGCCAGTTCGGCTGCCCGATCGTCTTCCGCGGCAACGACGGCGCCGGCGGCCAGCTCGGCTCCACGCACTCCTGGTGCGTCGAGGGTCTCTACAGCAACGTTCCCGGCCTCAAGATGGCGATCCCCAGCTGCCCCGAGGATGCCAAGGGCCTGATGACGACCGCGATCCGCGACGATGATCCGGTCTTCTTCCTCGAGAGCGAGCGCATGCTCGGCATGAAGGGCCCTGTCCCCGAGGGCGACTACCTCATCCCGTTCGGCCAGGCCAAGGTCCGCCGCGAGGGCACCGACTGCACGCTCGTGTCGTTCGGCCGCCCGGTGAACTTCTGCCTCGATGCGGCAGCGGAACTCGCCAAGGAGGGCATCTCGTGCGAGGTGCTCGACATGCGCACCATCCGCCCGCTCGACATCGATTCGATCGTGCGCAGCGTGCGCAAGACGAACTACTGCGTCGTCGTCGACCAGTCGTGGAGCTTTGGCAGCCCGGGCAGCGAAGTGGCCAGCCAGGTGCACCAGCACTGCTTCGACGACCTGGACAACTTCGTGCACCGCGTGCACAGCGCCGACGTGCCCACGCCCTACGCGTTCAACCTCGAGCAGGAGTACCTGCCCAACGCCCGCAGGATCTGCGAGGCGGTGCGCAGTTGCCTCTACCGCGCCTGAATCACGGACGATCCCAGGAGACACCATGCCCACGACCGTCACCATGCCTCGCCTCTCCGACACGATGGAGGCCGGCACCGTCATCAAGTGGCACGTGAAGGAAGGCGACACGGTCGCCACCGGCGACGTGCTCGCTGACGTCGAGACCGACAAGGCCACGATGGAGATGCAGACCTACGACGATGGCGTCGTGGCCAAGCTGCTCATCGGCGCGGGCGACCGCGTCGCGATCGGCACGCCCATCGCGGTCATCGCGTTGGATGGCGAGGATGCCTCGTCGGCTGGCAGCGCCAAGCCCGCCGCGGCGACTGCAGCCCCGGCCGCGCGTGCCGCAGCATCGGCCGATGCCCCGGTGGCCGTGACCGGCACCGTGGTCATGCCCAGCGCCCACGCCGATACGGGAGCGCGCGCGCGCATCTCGCCGGTCGCGCGCCGCATGGCCGAGGAACTCGGCGTCGACATCAACAGCCTGCGCGGCACCGGTCCCGGTGGCCGCGTCATCAAGCGCGACATCGAAGCCGCCGCGACCCGCAAGGGCACCGGTGCGGTGGCAGCCCCGGCCTCGATCATGCCGGTGGTGGCCGCGCCTGCACCCGCGGCCGCAGCGAGCATGCCGGTCGTGGCTGGCCCTGGCTCGCGCGAAGTCGCGGTCAGCGGCATGCGCCAGACGATCGCGCGCCGGCTCATCTAGAGCAAGAGCACGATCCCGCACTACCAGGTGTCGATGCGCTTCAACATGGATCCCTTGCTCGAACTGCGCAAGATGCTCAACG
>JASGCG010000074.1 GCA_030054235.1 Bacteroidia bacterium | reverse complement strand
GGGAGACCGGCATCGATGCCGATGCGGTCGCCCGCGCCGGAGCCCGGGTGCGAGCGTCGTTCGGCGCCGGCACGCCCCCCGGATAACTGCTTCCGGACGCGCAGGGTGCCTTCCGGCGCGCCCTCGGTTTCGCTATCGTTGGCGACTCGCCGCTTCCGGATGTCACGGAAGCCCCCTGACCGGGGACCACGGCGCTCCTGGGCTTCGGCCCGACAGGAACGAATGGAGTCACGCATGTCGCAATTCACCCCGCCTCCTCCGCCGACCTTCAAGCGCACCGTTGGCGCCAAGGGCAAGACCTTCATCGACTACAAGCAGGTCGAAGAGCTTCGCCGCGCGATGACGCCCAACGGCAAGCTCTACGGCCGCAAGCGCCTTGCGCTCGATGCGCAGGCCCAGAAGCAGCTCGCGCTCGCCGTCAAGCGCGCTCGCTTCATGGCGCTCCTGCCGTACACGAACGCCGGCACCTGATCGCGTCGGTCCATCGTCAATCGATCGACACTCGCAGCCCGTGGCCCTCTGGCCGCGGGCTGCTGTCGTGATGGGGCAGCCGGCTGATGCAGGTGCGGGCTCAGCGCGTGGTGCCCAAGCCAAGCAGTCCGCGAAGCGCACGCATGGCGCGATGCCACGCGAGATGCACACGCAGTGTCGTCAGCGCGTGATGACCGGGGCTGATCGTGCGGAGCCGACCGATGCAAGCCGAGGCGAGTCGCAGATCGCCTCGCCGCAGGCCAGCCACGGCAGCGTTGAACGCGCTCGTGGCGCAGTGGCGATCACGATGGAGCGCGAGCAGGGCAGCGCGTGGGTCATCGTGCTCGATGGCCGCCAGGTAGCCGATCAAGCGCGCGACTTGGGGCTGGCTGCAGAGTTCGCTGGCATCCTTGGGATCACGGCCCACGAACGCCAGATCGAAGGCCAGCTTGCGCGCGCCAAGCCCCAACGCCAGTTCGGCCAGCACGACGTAGCCCGTGCTTGGGTGGTCATCCAGGGGCGCGGTGGAGCCAGTCTCGCGGGTGCGCAGCACGACCGACTGCAGGGCGAACCGCGCAGCACCGGCGTCGCCAAGCCGGATGGCCGCTTCGGCCAAGCCTGCAAGCGCCACCGTAT
Source organism: Bacteroidia bacterium (assembly GCA_030054235.1). GTDB lineage: Bacteria > Planctomycetota > Phycisphaerae > Phycisphaerales > SM1A02 > SYIB01. The sequence continues at coordinate 6,458 of JASGCG010000074.1, read as the reverse complement.
CGCCCGGTTCCATCGCCAGTGAGCGCTCGAAGCTCGAGCGGGCATCGATGTACCGGGCCAATCGCATGAGCGCGAAGCCGCGACGACGCGCCGCATCGGCCTGGAACTCGCCATGCAGCGAGGCGACCTTGAAGGCCTCCTCGGCTTCGTCGAGCCGACCGAGAGACTCGAGCACGAGGCCAAGGCCGATGTACGGAGCGCCGCTGTCGTCTTCGCCGCTCCCGGCGGTGTCGGGACGCGGCATCGGGCTTGCGGCGCAGACGGCGCGGAAGATGCGCAGTGCCTTGCGGTGCTCGCCGCCGAACTGAAGGGCGAAGCCAAGCCGGGTGCGAAGGCCGGGCAGTTCGGCACCCTGGCTTTGAGCATGTTCGTAGCACCATGCTGCTCGAGCGTGATCGCCCTTGCGCGCGCAGACGTCGCCCATTTCGATCGCCGTCAGCGGCAAGTGCGATCCGTACTCCTGGGCCGTGTAGTACGCGACCTCCGCGTCGTCGTAGCGCTCCATGGCGCTGAGCGCATGGACCTGCAGTGCCCAGGCGGGATCGTGCGAGCCATCCGAGCGCGACGCGGCCTGGGCCCACTCGAGGCAGAGTTCATGAAGGCCCATGCGCGCAGCGCAGGCCGCGGCCATGGTCTGCGCGGGGCAGGGCTCATCGAGGTGCTCGGCCGCCTGGGTGTAGGCGCGCAGGGCATCCTCCAGACGACCCGACCCCTCCAGGGCACGACCGAGGTGCAGCTGCCATTCAGGGTGCGAGTCGTCAGCTTGCAGGGCAAGCCGGAGGACGGGGACCGCCACGGCGAAATCGCCCTTGCTCATGCGCTCAAGCGCATAGCGGACCGCGTCGGATGGCGACTCGAATTCGCGTCGTTCCTCGCCCATGGCCAGATGGTACGCGGCAGCCACCGCCGTGGATCGGGCAATCCGGAATGGTCGTGGACTCAGTACACCTCGACCATGCACCGGCGGGTGGCGTGGACGCGGCGCCGCAACTGGTCCTCGGTCCAGTCGTCGGGCGCGATCCCCGCAAGTTCCTCGTGCAGGCTCAAGTACTGATCGCCAAGACCGTGGCGGGCGAGCATTCGATACACGCCGACTTGCATGCCCGCGAGACCGCACAGGTAGACGAGGCCCCGGGGACCGGCCAAGGTCGGCCGCAGGCTCTCGACGATGCTGTCCATGAACTGGTGGACGTAGGCACCGCGCCCGGGGGTCGCTGCCGACTCGCGGCTGATCACCGTGTGGTAGGTGAAGTTGGGGTGCGCGGCGGCAAGGTCGGCGAACCACTCGTCGTAGATCAGGTCGGTGGTGTAGGGGGTGCCCATGACCAGGGTGATCGACGAGGTCGATGGGCGCCAGCCGGCGCGCGCAGGGGTTCCTTCCGGCGGGCCGACGAGCAATTCGTGGATCATGCCCCGGAAGGGGGCGATGCCGGTGCCGGTGGCCACGAAGAGGTAGTCGTGTGCGCTTCGATCGGTGGGCAGCAAGAACCGCTTCCCGGCCGGGCCGGTCACCTGGACCTGGTCGCCTGCCTTGCGATCGCAGAGGAAATTGCTGCAGACGCCGAGGAAGAGGCCATGATCGTCGGGGTCGTCGCCCGGCCGCTGGGGCTTGCGCTCATCGATGAGCCGCTTGACGGTGGTGCTCAGCACACGGCCATGTCCATCCTCGCCGTAGCCCGGGCTGGCGATCGAGTAGAGCCGCACCTTGTGTGGCTTGCCGTTGGCATCCGTACCCGGCGGAACCACGCCGAAGCTCTGGCCCGCCAGGAACCGACCATCGAGCGGCGTGACGCCGACGTCGATGCACACATGGCGAACGACGCTCGCCGACTTGCCCTTGGTGCACAGCGACGTCGACGTGACGACCGCGTTCGTGGGTGCGGTCGGCGGCACGAGGTGCATGGCTGCCTCGGGCATCGAGGGCTCGTTCACGGTGGCTTGTTCACTCATGGGAGGTCGGATCGTACGAGACGCAAAATCATCGTCAATGCGTTTGGAAGCCACACAGGCGATCATGCCGATGTCATAATGCGCGAGGTCGCATGGATGCGGCTCCTGAATCCTGACGTGAGGTGAACGATGGCAATGGAATGCTTCGTGATCGAGGGCGGCAAGCGTCTCAGCGGCGAAGTCCGCATCGAAGGCGCCAAGAACGCCGCACTCCCACTCCTGTGCTGCTCGCTGCTGACCGATGACACGGTCCAGCTCGACAACGTCAGCGACCACGCCGACATCGACAACATGCTGAAATTGCTGGGGGAACTCGGCATGGGCGTCGAGCGCACGCCGGGCCGCATCCGCGTGACCGGCACCGGCAACGACACCTCCGAAGCCAGCTACGAGACGGTCAAGAAGATGCGCGCCTCGATCAGCGTGCTTGGGCCGCTGGTCGCCAAGCGGGGCAAGGCCTTCGTGAGCCTGCCCGGCGGCTGCGCGTTCGGCGATCGACCGGTCGACCTGCACCTGCGCGGCCTTCGCGCCCTCGGCGCCAAGATCGAGATGGAAGGCGGCTACATCACCGTGAGCGCCGACCGCCTCACGGGTGCCACGATCTTCCTGGGCGGTCCCAACGGCTCGAGCGTGGGCGCCACAGAGAACGTCATGTGCGCAGCGACCCTGGCCAAGGGGCGCACGGTGATCGAGGGTGCTGCCTGCGAGCCCGAGGTCGTCGATGTGGCGCGTCTGCTGCGCTCGATGGGCGCCAAGATCACCGGTGACGGCAGCCCGCGCATCGTCATCGAGGGCGTCGATGAACTCTCGGGCGCCTCGCACTCCGTCATGCCCGACCGGATCGTGGCGGGCACCTACGCGATCGCTGCGGCCATGACCAATGGCCAGGTCGTGCTGCACGACTTCCCCTACGACAGCCTGCTGTGCGCGCTCGACCGCTGGAACGAGATCGGCGTGCGCATCGAGAAGCTCAACGCCGCCGACAGCGATGAGCGCTGCAGCGTGCGTGTCTTCAGCGAGCGCTTCCTGCGCCCCACCACGATCACCACCCAGCCGCACCCGGGGTTCCCGACCGACCTGCAGGCCCAGTTCATGGCGCTGCTCACCCAGGCGCAGGGCAACTCGATCATCACCGAGAAGATCTACACCGAGCGCTTCCTGCACGTGGCCGAGCTGGCCCGCATGGGGGCGCAGGTGCAGCGCAACCAAAACGTCTGCGTGATCACCGGCCGAAGCCCGCTCAGCGGCGCCGAGGTCATGGCGAGCGACCTTCGCGCAAGCGCCTGCCTGGTGCTGGCCGGCCTTGCAGCCGAAGGCGAGACCATCGTGCACCGCGTCTACCACCTCGACCGTGGCTACGCGCGCATGGAGCAGGTGCTCAACCGGCTTGGCGCGAAGGTGCAACGCGTGCCCGCCGAGCACGTGCGCGACATCGCCGCGTCACGCGGGCCTGGCCACCGACTGGGCCTGGCGGCGTCGCCGCTCACCCAGGACGAGGGCTGAGGTCACCGCCACATTCAGGCTCGGCACGTCGTCTGCTTCACGCAGGCCATGGTGGGCCTGCATCGGCAGGTTGACCGTCGTGCCGCACGCCTCCATCGTCGCTGGGCGCACACCCGCGCCCTCGGCGCCGAAGACGAACACGCTTCGCGGTGGCATGGGCACGTCCCACAGGGGCTTGGCGCCGGCGCAATCTTCGACGGCGATCAGGGCGAAGCCATGGCGATCACGCAACTCCGCGAGCGCATCGTGAAGCGCGTGCGCACGGGCCCACGGCACGGTGAACGTGCGGCCGCTGGCGATCCTGATCGCCTTGCGGTTCAGCGGGTCGCCGCAGCGTTCGCTCAACAGCAGCGCTGCCTCGCCAAAGCACGCCGCGTTGCGGAAGAGACTGCCGATGTTGTCGGTGTGCACGATCCCATCGCCGGCCAGCACCGTGCAGGCCGCCGGCAGGCTCGCGGCGAAGGCACCAAGGTCCGCGCAGGCCGCATCCTCGCTCTTGCGGCGCTTGGCGCTCGGTTCGCCCGGGCGTGAGCAGAGCATGATCGCGCCGTCGTGCATGCGGTAGCTGGTGAGCGCCGTCAGCTCATCGTGCCCGATGCGATGGATGACCAGCGGGAAGAAGCCCAGCGCTTCGCCGATCTCGGTGATGGCGTCGTCGCATGCCAGCAGTTCCAACGGTCGCACGCGGGGCACCATGCGCGCGCGGCCGAGTTCATCCGCGTGCATGGCGTGCAAGGCGCGCCGGATGACGCGCGGACTCTCGGCCAGGAACAGGCCATCGCCGCGCAGGTCGCTGTCGAAGGCGTTGGCGAAGAACGGGCTGGGCGCCGGCATGGGCGTGCCTGGGCTCAGCCGCCGCTGCCGCGGACCAGCGTTTCGTTGTCGGTGGTTCGGTTGACCGCGGCGACCAGCTGCTCGACTTGCACGAAGGGTGGCATGGACATGAGGCGGCGCCGAAGCGCGGTCATGGTCTTCATCTCGCGTTCGCCCATGAGCAGGTGCTCCTTGCGCGTGCCGCTCGCGGCGAGGTTGATGGCCGGATAGACCCGGCGCTCGGCGATCGACCGGTCGAGGATCAGTTCCATGTTGCCGGTGCCCTTGAACTCCTCGAAAATCACCTGGTCCGCGCGGCTGCCGGTGTCGACGAGGCACGTGGCGATGATCGTCAGGCTGCCGCCTTCCTCGGCCTTGCGAGCGGCGCCGAAGAGCTGCTTGGGGATCTCGAGGGCCCGCGAATCGAGGCCGCCTGACATCGTGCGGCCGCCGGTCGAGTAGCGACGATTGTTGTTGAAGGCGCGGCCCAGGCGCGTGAGGCTGTCGAGCAGCACCACGACGTCCTTGCCGGCCTCGAACAGCCGACGCGCGCGCTCGATGGCCATGATGCCCATCTGGGTGTGGCGCTCGAGGTCCTGGTCGTTGCTCGAGGCGAGCACGAGGGCCGGCACGTTGCGCCGGAAGTCGGTGACTTCCTCGGGGCGTTCGTCGATGAGCAGGGCGATCAGCTCAACCTGCGGATGGTTGTGCTTGATGCCGTGCGCGATCTGCTGCAGCAGAATCGTCTTGCCGGCCTTTGGCGGCGCGACGATCAGGCCGCGCGTGCCGAATCCGATCGGGCAGAAGAGATCGATCAGGCGGCACGCAGGCGGGCAACCCCGGTACTCAAGGTGCATGCGCGGCTGCGGATCGATGCTGGTGAGTTCGCCGTAGGGCGGACGGGCTGACCATGCGGCTGGCTCGAGGCCTTCGACCGACTCGATGCCCACCACCATGCGACGGAGCTTCTTCGGGCCGCGACGCTTGCGCACGCGGACCAGCTGCACGTTCACGGTGACCTGGTTGCCGTTGCGCAGGTTGAAGCGCTGCACGAGTTCCATCGGCACCTGCGGCTCGTCGTGCGATGGCACCCAGCCGTTGCTGCCGAACTGGCGCAGGCGAGCCTCGTTGCCGGAGATGTCGAGCACGCCGGTGACCTGCTCGATCGGAGCGGGCGGTTCTGGTGTGTGGTGATGATCGCCGCTGCCTTCCCAGGCTTGGCCGTCGTCGCCATCGTCGTGCTCGCCATCGCCATCGCTGCCGGCTTGGTCAGGAGCGCCGTCGAGCACCGCCGCCGAGGAGCGGTGCTGGTGCTGCGCGCGCGGCTGCTGCTGGTGCCGCGGTTCCTGGCGCTTGGGGGCCGGTGGCGGGGGCGGTGCGAGTTCCGGATTCGCCGCGATGGCGGCTGCCTCGGCCTCTGCCTTGGCAATGCCCTCGAGGTCGGATGGATCGAACTTCATCCACGCGTGCCCGACGCGGCGGAAGATGGGTTTGACCGTCGGGGCCGAGGGTTCAACGGGTGCCTGCGGCTCAGCCCCCGTGCTCGCCTGCTGCAACTGGCCATCGTGGTTGTGGCTCGCCTCGCTCGATGCCGCGGGCTCAGCGGCTTCGGCGACCACATCGGATGGCGTGCTTGCAGAGCCGCCGACAGCTGGGGCGAGCGCGTCCTGCGCCTCGGTCGACGTACTGAGCGGATCGAGGGCCGTCGGTTGCTTGGAAGCCTTCGCTGCGGCCTTCGCCTTCGGGCGCTCGGTGCGCGCTGTCGCCTTGGTCGCGCGTGACGCGCTGGCTGGCTTGGTCGAAGCTCCCGTCAAGACCCCGGTCGAAGCCTTCGTCGTCGCCTTCGTGACGGGCTTGGCCGGCGCCTTCGCTGTGGGCTTTGTGCCGATCGACTTGGAGGTTCTCCTGGTGACCTTTGCCGCGCCCTTGCCGGCGCCCTTGCCGGCGCCCTTGCTCGCAGCGATGCTGCCGGCCCGAGGAGTGGTTGTCGCGGACACGACAGCATCCTTGGTCGCCTTGCGCGACGCCGGGGATGACTTGGTGGGGGCGGCCTTGGGGGCCTTGGGCTTGGGCTCCTTCGAGCCCGTCGTCTTCTTGGTGGCCATGCAGTGGAAGGCGCCGCACGAACGGCCGGACCCGCCGAGAGGCGAGGCCCACGAACCCGAATTCGTTCAGGGTGCGCGCCGCGGGAT
>JASGCG010000073.1 GCA_030054235.1 Bacteroidia bacterium | reverse complement strand
CCGCGGGCGGCAACTCTGCCTACAACGACGAGGATGCCGATGCACTGGCGAAGTGGCAGCAGGCCGCGGGACCCGGTGTGCAGATCGTGCCGATCCAGTGCTCGAGCATCATCACGGCATCGGGCGCGATCCACTGCATCGTCAAGCAGGTGCCGCGCTACACCGACCTGCTGCCGGCGGCCCATGTGGTCGAGCCGGCCGGCAACGAGGCCTGGCTCCAGGGGGCCACGCAGCAGATCCGCTGGAACGCCAGCGACACCAACAACGCCGCGCTTGCGAACGTGGACCTGGCGTACTCGGTCAACGGCGGCACGAGCTGGACCCCGATCGCGAACGCGATCCCCGACTCGGGCAGCTACGCCTGGACGGTGCCCGCGATCGAGGCCTCGTCTGCGCTCGTCCGGGTGGTGGCACGGGCCACCGATGGTGACACGACGATCGGCGTGAGCAATCCGTTCCGCATCGCGACCGGCACGGCCGCGACGTACGACTTCGCCAGCGGCGCAGGCGTGACCCGCTTCGGTGCGGGTTCGGCGACCGCGAGCTGGACCAACGTGAACGCCAACGCCAACGCGGTCTCGACCGCACTGACGGCTGCGAACTACACGGCGCTGGCCACGTCGAACGCCACGGGCGGCTCGACCGATGCCAACCGCTACATCACGCCGACGGTCGCCTCGACCAGCGAGGCCACCCACGTGTACCGCTTCGTGATCAGCGAGCCGGTGGCCGACATCGACGAACTCCGTGTGCGCTGGGAAGGCTTTGCCGCCAACTGCACGCAGACCGAGCTGTACGTGTGGAACAACGCGCTGGGCAACTGGGGCGACGCCAACGGCCTGGTCGGCCAGAACCGCTACCTCGATTGCTTCGCCGGCAACCGTGACGAGAACCTGGCGGCATCGCTGCGCACGAACCTGCAGAACTTCGTCGCGGCCGACGGCACCGTGCGGTTCCTCGTCTACGGCGAGCGCCCCGCGGACGAGACCTACCACGACTACATGTCGCTGACGGTCATCCGTGCCAACGATCCCGCGCCCGCCTGCCCGACCGACCTTGATGGCAACGGCCTCACCGATGGCGGCGATCTGGCCGTGGTCCTGGGCTCATGGGGCGCCTGCAGCGGCTGCGCTGCCGACCTTGATGCGAGCGGCGCGGTCGATGGCGGCGACCTGGCCGTGCTGCTGGGCTCGTGGGGCGCGTGCCCGTGAACGACGCCACCTGAAACGGCCCGAGCGAGGTCGCTCGCGAGCGGACCTTCGGCTTGATCAGCGCGTCACGGCAGCTGTCGCTTCGGCGCCTGACGTCACCTTGGCTTCGGCATCCTTGCGATTCAGCATGAGGGTGCGCACGTCAGGATCGACGACGGCCTTGGCCGGACGGAACGGGCCCTCGATCGTGACCTCGATCGTCTCACCCGGGCCGATCGTCCGTTGCGAGCGCGAATCCTGGTACTCGGGCCGCTGCGACGCTGCGGCCGCTCGCTCCTCGGCGGTGCGCACGATGGCGGCCGCTGGCCAGCGGTCCTCGCCGTTGGTGACCGCCAACTCGAGCGGCACGGTGCCGGTACCGACGTTGCGTACCGAGAGCACGGTGCGCCAGGTGCCGCCCTCGGCCGGGGGCTCCGTGGCGATGGCCGAGTCGATCTTGATCTCGGGCACGACGACATCGAGGAACCACTGCTTCACGAACGCGTCGTAGGCGGCCGGATCGGCGGCGTGCGGGCGCATCGCCTCGATGAAGTCCTGCAGGAGCGGGAAGTCGGGTCCAGTGAGGAACGCGCCGATGAACTCGCGAACGCCGGCATTCATGCGTTCCTCGCCCAGGTGCTCCATCAGCATCCAGAAGACCCACCCGCCCTTGTCGTACGTCACGGTCCCGTCGCCGTTGCGCGAGCCATCCAGTTCAACCATGGGCAGCTCGTCGTCAGCGCTGCGCGAGTTGCCGTAGATGAACTCGATCTGCCGCATGAAACCCATGCGTGCACGCTCGCCGCGCAGCTGGCGGATCAGTCGCGCGGTCGACCAGTGCGCCATGCCTTCGCTGAGGATGTTGCCGCCAGGACCATCGCCCGGCCGGAGGATGTTCCCCCACCACTGGTGTGCGGCCTCGTGCGCGGTGACCATGAACGGCGTGTCCTGCTCGGGCGTGGGCTTCGACATGAAGCCGATACCTTCACTGAACACGATGTTGGTCGGGAAGCCCTGGGCATAGCCGGCAAGCGCCGGGAACTCGCTGATGCGCAGCTCCTTCCACGGATAGGGCCAGAACCACTTCGAATACCACTCGTGCGCGCCATCGAGGGCCTCGAGCATGGCGGGGACGTTGAAGCCATGCTGCGGGAGGTGCCAGATCACCGTCGTCTTGCCGCGTGATTCCTCCCAGCGCCCTGCAGCGAGGTTGATCGCCATGATCGGGTGGTCGGACTGCCAGTGCATGGTGCGCACGCCATCGGCGACCGTGTCGATGGTGCAGACGCCGGGCATGTTCGCGCGGAACTCCGCAGGCACGCGCACCACAGCCACCATGCTGGTCTCGCCGCCGGTCCCGAAGGCGGTCTTGGTGACCTTCTTCCAGTCATCCGGCCCGGGGCGCTTGGGCTCAGGCACGCGCTCGGGATCCTGGCCGACGCCATCGACGAAACCGACCATCGGCAGGAAGCTCGGGCCGAAGCTGTTGAGCAGCACGGCGGAGCGGATGATGAACTCACCGGCGCCGCCGGGGTTGGCAGGCGTGGTGCGGCCGGGCGCGACGTGACGGAATGCCAGCTCCACGCTCGCACCCGGAGCGAGCGGTTCACGCGGCGTGAAGACCCAGAGTCCCGAGCGGTTCGCCACGCGTTGCGACCACGGGCTCAGTCGGCGCGCGGCCGCGACGGTCTCGTCGGTCCACTCCTCGCCCTCGAACTCGAACGACAGTCCGGTGAAGGTCGTGTTGGGCGTGATGGCAAACTGGCGCATGGGGGCATCCGTGCGGTTGGTCAGGACATACGTCCCGTCCACTGCGATCGTTCCCGCCTCGGGATCCACATCGAGGTCGAGTGCCGCGCCCGTGATGAGCGGCTGCGGAGCATCGCGCCAGGTGCGCTCGTTGGCCACGAAGTAGTCGCGCTGCCGGCGGCGCTCGGGGCCGCCGCCATCGCCGGCACGCACCATGAGCGCCAGCGCCGTGGCACAGACGATCGCGGGTGCACCGAAGACCATCAGCCGGGCGGCTCGGCGCCACGCCACGTTCCACTGCAGCCGCGACGTGATGCCCTGGGCATCGGGTGCGCGGCGGCGCCACCATTCGACCGAGGCATGCAGCATGACGAGCCCGACCAGGATCCAGAGCACGCGATTGAGCAGCAGCGCCGTGCGATCGAGCGGCAGCAGCTCGAAGTCGGTCCAGATCATGCCGTTCCAGAGGTGCCAGTTGAACACCCAGTTCATCCAGCCGCGCGTGACGCACCAGCCGGTCACGACCAGCGCCGCGATTCCCGCGAGATAGCTCGCGTAGCGGTTGCGGAAGAGGCTCCAGGCCAGCGCCAGGAAGCACATCCACGCGAAGAGCGTGGCCGAGAGCAGCGCGCCCCACGCCAGCACGAAGGGCAGCACGGACGGCGGCAGGAAGATGCCCGTCTCACCGGCCTGGACCAGCGTCGCGACGGCCATCGACATCCACACGGCACCCAACACGGCAAGGACCACGGTCATGGCGCACGCAGCCATCTTGCCCACGACCAAGGAGAGCGTGGGCGCGGGGCTTGCACTCACGATCGCCCCGAGTCGCACGCGATCATCGCGCGCCAGGCTCTCGGTGAAGTAATAGAGCACCATGAAGAGCGAGAGCAGCGTGACGGTGTTGTAGGACTCGGCGGCGAACGTGCCTGCCGACACGAGTGACGGCGTGTCGAAGGGGCCGGGGCGGAAGATGAACCCCACGCACTGCAGCACGATGAGCGGCACGAAGATGGCCAGGCCCGGGGATCGCCGCAGCTCGCGCGCTTCGGCGCGGAACGCGTTGTATGCCGCCGAAAGGGATGCACCGAACCCACCCGGCGTCGTGTGCATGCCGAGCGCGGCAATGGAACGATGCTCATGCGGAGGTGCAGACGGGATCCGCGCGCTCTCGGCGGCGGCGATCACGGCCGCCACTCGCCCTGCCGGGACCGCATACGGGGAGCGCCAACGACGCTGCTCGCGCCGGGCAGCAATGACCAGGGCGACGGCGCCGAGCGCGACCAGCCCCAGCCGCTGGCCGATCATCAGCGCGTCGAGCTTCAGCGGCTGCGTGTTGTAGAACGTGACGCCCCGGTCCACGTTGAGGTAGGTCTCGTTGAGCCAGCGGTAGGCGGCAAGGTCGGCGACCTGCAGCACCGAATCCGCCCAGCCCGGCAGCCAGCTCGGCGAGAAGTTCCAGAAGAAGAAGACGCTGCTCAGGAGTACGGCCACCGGCAGCGCAAAGACGACCACGGCCTGGCGCGTGAGCGCTCCGAGCGCGAACGAGATCGCGCCGAGCGATAGCATCGGCAGCACCGTGAAGAGCAGCATGGGCCACAGGTAGTTCGCCAGGGCGAACGCGCCGCGCACCCGGTCAGGCTCCTCCACGGGGTAGAACTCGAAGAAGACCATCTGCAGGACGGCATTCACCGCAGCAATGGCCAGGTACGTCGACGCCACACCGAGCCAGCGACCGACCACGTACTCGCGCGGCGTCAGCCCCGTGCTGCCGATGATGGGGATCACCCGAAGCGCATCGTCTTCCGTGGGCGCATTGCCGAACGCCGTGCAGACGAAGAAGACCCAGAACAACGCGAAGACGACCATGTCCATGAACGCGAGGTTGAACTCGCTGTTCAGGAAGGCGCGCTCGCCGCCCGCGACCCTGCTGCCGGCGCCGATGGTGACGCTGCCGGCAGAGAAGCCCCAGTTCAGGAAGAGCAGGATGACGATGAGCATCCAGACTGACGGGCGGCGCCAGGCGGAGCGGAGTTCGAGCGCGGCCAGGGAGAGGGCTCGTTGCATGGTTCGGTGCTCCGTGGATCAGGCGACCGCGGCCGGGGCGGGATGCTGCGCGCGGCTCTCGTCCATCACGCCGAAGTAGACGTCCTCGAGCGTGGGCGGGACGGTGGTGAAGCCATCGGGGCGCTGGTTGGCATCGCCCTGCACGCGGGTGCGGAACATGGATCCCTCGACGAGCACCGCCTGCGTCACGCGGTGCGACGCACGCAACCGATCAAGTGCATCCAGCGACACGATGCCCTCGTGCACGCGGCCATCCAGCCGCCGTCGCGCGTCGGCGGTGCCGCCGCTGGTCACGCAGCGACCGCCGCGGATCACCGCGAAGCGCGGGCAGAGCGTGGCGATGTCCTCGACGATGTGGGTCGAGAGCAGGACGATGCGGTCGCGGCCAAGCTCCGCGAGGATCCGGTAGAAGCGCTGGCGTTCCTCGGGGTCGAGGCCCGCGGTCGGTTCGTCGACGATCACCAGGCGCGGGTTGCCCGCGATCGCCTGCGCGATGCCCAGGCGCTGGCGCATGCCGCCGGAGTAGGTGCGCACCTTGCGCTTGGCCGCGTCGGCGAGGTTGACCCGCTCGAGCAGCTCATCGACCAGGCGCTTGCGTCCCTGCGGTGCATCGACGCCCTTCAACCGAAGCAGGAAGTCGAGCATCTGCGCGCCCGACAGCGACGGGTAGAAGCCGAAGTCCTGCGGCAGGTAGCCGAGGCGACTCCACACGGCGCGCGGATCCTTGACGATGTCGGCCCCGTCGAGCGTCACCGAACCGCCGGTCGGCTCGAGCAGACCCGCGAGGATGTTCATGAGCGTGCTCTTGCCCGCGCCGTTGGGACCGAGCAGCCCGAAGAGGCCCTCGGGAATCTCAAGCGAAACGCCCTTCAGGGCGGCGACGGGACCGGGATAAATCTTGACGAGGTCGTTGATGCGGAGCATGGGCGGGGTCCTTCGTGTGTTGTCTTACGGTACCACTTTGTCAACGGTGCAGGAGGATGGCCTGCGGCCGCGCCACCTGGATCGCCTGCACGACGTGGCCATAGACCCAGCCCAGGCCACGCACCAGCCAGAGCGTGGCCGTGGCCAGCGCCAGGCCAAGACCGACGCTGGACAGCGCAAGCGACATCGGAAGCCGGATCGTGCCATCCGCGGCGGGCTTGAGTTCGGTCCAGAGGTAGCGCACCGTGACGTCATCGGAGGAGATCGACACGAACGGCAGGCCGGCAGCCTGCAGCAAGGGCCCGAACACCATGGCCGCGCTGAGCGCGGCCAGCGTCAATGTGATCGAGAAAAGCGCCACGCTGACCGGGAAGTTGGCATAGAGGTAGGCAAGCGACAGCCAGCTGCGCACATCCTTGAGCCAGCACCAGATCCGCTGCCAGAAGCCGACATCGGCCGCCCCATGCACGGGCTGCACGCGTCGAGGCATGCGCACGCCGAGCAACCCCTGGACCACGGCGCCCTCCATCAGGCACAGGGCACGCGCCGAACCCAGCAGCAGCACGAGCACGGGCAGCCCCAGCAGGGTGGGCAGAAGACCAACCGCCAAGCCACCGAGCGTCACAGCCCAGACGAAACAGGCCGTAGCCACGATGAAGCCCACGCCACCGAAGTAGAGGAGCGCGCCCCAGGCACGGCCATCGAACCAGATGCCCACGATGGGCACGTCGCTGAGTCGTGGCGCCCTCGTGCCGGGGGCAGGCGGCGGCGGTGCATGAGCTGGGGCGGCAGTCACGCCGCCGCGATCACGCTCCACCGTCGGCAGCACAGCCCCCGACGGAAGGTTCCGGTACGCCGCGGCGATCTCATCGACATCCCCGAACGATGCGATCGCCTGATCCACGGGCACCCCCCGCCGCACCGCCGCCTGCAGATGCTCCTCGGCATCGATCAGCGCATCATGGGCCAAGGCGGGGTCGGCGCCGTGCAGCGCGACCTCGAGGCGTGCGAGATAGCCCTCGATCGACGGGGGCGACGGAACCTGGTCAGCGTCGTGCATCGGTCTCTCCAAGAACCCTGTTCACCCAGCGGCTGCTCGCACGCCACGACTCGGCCCAGGAGGCAAGGACGCGCCGCCCCTCGGCCGTCAGCGTGAAGCACTTGCGTGCCGGCCCCTCGGTCGATGGAACGAGCGTGCTGCGCACGAGGCCGTCCGCTTCCATCGAACGCAGCATCGGGTAGAGCGTGCCCTGCTTGAAGCTCATGCCTTCGGGGGCCTCGTCGGCCAGCTGCCGGGCGATCTCGTAGCCGTGGATGGGCTCGTCGCTGCGGGCGATCACCGCCAGCACGACCAGCCAGGACGTGCCGGTGCTGAGATCCCTGTTCAGGCGGTCGTGGAGCGGCGAGGCCATCGGGCGGTACTATAGCACGCACAGTACTGCCTGTCAACAACTACCGATGCCGCCTCACTTGCGAATGCCTAGATCGCGATTGACCTTGGCCTTGCGGCCGCGGATCGTGGCGCCGCGCAGCACCCTGACCACATGGTCCACATCACGCGCCGGAAGCTCGACGATCGTGTAGAGCTCGGCGATCTCGATGTCGCCGATGCCGCGCGGGTTCACGTTGGCTTCGTTGGCGATCGCGCCGACCACG
>JASGCG010000072.1 GCA_030054235.1 Bacteroidia bacterium | reverse complement strand
GGTCGTGCGGCCGCTGGTCGGGCAGAACGGCCCAAGGTCGCTGTCGACGTCGGTCACGATGACGTCCTTGCGGCCGTCGTTGTTGAGGTCGGCGATCGAAATCGTGTTGCCGAACTCCGACGGGCTGCCGGAGATCACGTAGGTCGTGAAGTTGGCCAAGCCATCGGTACCGTTGCCGGCGTTGAGGCAGTAGCGGTCCTGTCCGTCGTCGGCGACGATGAAGTCGAGCTTGCCGTCGCCGTTCAGGTCATCGACGCCAAGGCCGTACGGGGCGAGGCCGGGGTACACGACATCCTTGGTGAAGGAAGTGCCGCCCGCGTTGGGGTAGTACACGGCGACGTCCTGGCCAGCGGTCAGGGTGTTCACACGCACCACGTCAGGGCGGCCGTCCAGGTTCATGTCACCGGGCTCGCACATGTTGCCGAACTCGCTCACGAGCTGGGCAGCCGTCATGCGCGTCGTTCCTGAATCGGTGAAGAAGCCGGGGTTCGCGGCACCTTGGTTGATGAGCAGGCGGTTGTCGTAGTCCTTTGCGGCGTCTTCAGCAGGGGACTGCTGGCATTCGCCGGCATCGACCGTGTCGCCGTCGGAGTTCAGGTCGTAGCAAATGGTCTGTCCGACCGTCTCGGGCGTGTCGTAGTCGACGAAGTAGATGTCGACATAGCCGTCGCCCGTGTAATCAGCGACCGCTGCATCGCACGCGCGCGGATTCGCGGCCACGCCGGTCTTGCTGACCATCGTGGGGATGCGGTTGTCCTCGAAACGGAAGCCCTGCCACTGGCCCTGGGCGTTGTTGCCCAGGTTGCGGTACACGCGCGGCTGGCCGAGCATGGCGCTGACCTGGTCGCTCATGGTCGTCACGGTGATCAGGTCGAGCCAACCATCGTTGTCCACGTCGAAGGCTTCGACGTCACGGTCGTTGGCTGGGTCGAGCATGCCCTGAGAGCCGGCGGCATCGGCAGCCGAGCCGAACTCGACGGTGCGGTCCACCAGGACGCCGCTCTCGTTCATGAAGAGGATGTCGCGGAAGCCGCCCTGCACGGAGCCGGGGAACTTGCGCATGCAGGCCAAGTCGAGGTCGCCGTCCTTGTCGAAGTCGCCGACGGCGAAATCGTGCTCAAGATTCGGGTTCACGATCAGCGAAGCGCTCGCGACCATGCGGGTCGAGGTCTGCTTCTGGAAGGTCGCCCACTGGGCGTTGGCCGAGGCGGTGATCGCGGCGGCAAGGGTCAGGACGAAGCGGCTGGTCTGCATAGTGTCTCCTCGAGTGGTCGGTCTTGGAAAGCTTGGTGAGTTGATCGTCTTGCCGGGTCAGTTGCAGGCGCCCCAGCCCGCGAGCAGGATGCCAAGGTCGACGCCGTTGGTCATGCCATCGCCGTCGGCGTCGGCTGCCGCGGTGCCCCATCCTGCGAGGAGGATGCCCAAGTCGACGCCGTTGCGCTGGCCATCGCCGTCGAAGTCGGCCTGGCAGCCAGCGCAGTCATCGGGGATGAAGTCGCCGTCAGCATCAGGCGCGCCAAGCAGGATCTCCATCAGGTCGATCTGGCCGTCGTTGTCGCAGTCGCCGGTGCCTTCCGCACCCTCATAGGCCTGCATGAAGGCTTGGGCATCGACCATGTTGATCAGGCCATCCTGGTTGAAGTCCGCCACGCCGCAGTTGGTGTCGGGCGAAGCGGCGCCGACGGCATAGCAGGACTGGAAGAGCATGAAGTCGAAGGCGTCGATTTGATTGTCCGGCTCCAGATCGAACTCGAGCTTGCCGAGCGAGCCGAGGAAGGCGATCAGCTGTGCCTTCTGCGTGCCGCCGAGGGCCGCGAAGGCGGCTGCGCTCGCGGCGCCCTCGCCGAACGGACCGTGGAGTTCGATGGCCTTGGCCACGCGCGTGGCAAAGGATCCACCCGACGCCGCGCCGTTGTGGAGCATCGGGTCGCGCGTGCGAAGGTTCCACAGCGTCGGGGTGCGCATCTCGCTCTCATCGGCGTCGCCTTGCTGCACGCCATCGCCGAGGCCGCCCATGTTGTGGATCAGGAAGTCGCTGTAGGGCTTGATGGCCTTGTTGCGGATCGCGTCTTCGAGCAGGGGC
The DNA here is from genome assembly GCA_030054235.1 of Bacteroidia bacterium. Classification (GTDB taxonomy): domain Bacteria; phylum Planctomycetota; class Phycisphaerae; order Phycisphaerales; family SM1A02; genus SYIB01. Next base: position 5,521 of record JASGCG010000072.1, on the reverse strand, counting down.
GAGTTGGACGTCGTCCAGTCGCGGACGTGGCACGCGTTGCAGCCGATGGCATTGAAGACCGTTTCGCCGGTCATGCCGCTCTTGGGGGTCTGCGGCGGCTGCGCGAGGTAGCGCTGGAAGTGCGTGACGCGGTCGATGAAGCGATATCCATCAAGGTCCGGCGTGTCTTCGGGATCGGCTGCCGAGTCGCACTCCGAGAGAACCGCTTCGTTGCCGTTCGGGGCATTCTCGAACGGCTCGAGATCGTTGGTCAGGCCCATCTCGTTGCGCGCCGCATCGCCAGAGAAACTCAGCGTCGTGGCCACCTGTGCCTTCCAGCCGAAGCGGCCGGCGCGCAGCGGACCCGTGGGATCCTCGAGCAGATGCACCCAGTGCACGCGGCCCGAGATGCCGTCGCCGTTGGCATCGGTTGCATCGGCGTTTGCGGCGATCGCTGCATCAGGAATCGCTTCGACGAGACCGAAGGCCATCGACGAGTTGGTGACGCGCTGCACGAAGATGGTGGCATCCTCGGGGAGCACTTCGGCGCAGAGCGGCGAGACGGCCAGCGTCTGCAGCAGCGACTGCGTCTCGCCAGGGATCATCATGAACTCGCCCTTGTCGTCCATGCCGAAGTGATTGACCGAGATGCTGCCCCAGCCACCGATGGGGTTGGTGTGGCAGCTCACGCAGTTGCTCTTGTTCATGATGGGGCCAAGGCCCATCTCGAGGGTGACTGGCGTCGAGTACGCCTCTTGACCCGCCCAGAAGAGTTCAAGTTGCGAGGGGCTCAGGCCGACCAGTGGCGCACCGGCCTTGGGTTGGAGCGCGACCTGTGCATTCGCGAGTGGAGCCGCGGCAAGCAGGGTGACAGCAGGCAGCATCATGCGTCGCATCAATCGTTCCTCTTCTGGTCTTGGACTGTTTCGGACAACGACGTTGACGGCTTCAGCCGACGCGGGCACTGTAGATCCCCTGACCGGGCCTTTCAATAACGTATGAAAGGACATTTGCGAGAATCTTCAGGACTATTCACCCGGGTCCACCATGGGGCAAGTCCGGGGGGGCGGCTGGGGCCAAAAACCGGATCGACCCCACGGATTTTTGCTCCGTAGGATGGGGTCATGCGCCTCCTGCTCCTCGCCGTGCTGCTGGTGATCGTTGGATGCACCGATCCGGCGGCTGACCGGGCGAATCAGCCCGCCCCGACGGGAGACGTTGCCAAGGCAACCAGCCAACCGTCCTCGGCTTCGGCGGGCCAAGATGCACAGCCAGCGCTCCCACCCGAGGTCGCTGAGGCCCTCCAACGTGCGAACGGAGAGGTTCCGCCGCCTCCGCCGGGCGATGATCAGGCTCGCGTGGCGCTGCAGCTCATCGCCCGCAACCATCCCGAGCAGGCCGAGCCCGTGGCGCGCGCGTTGCTCACGTCGTTCCCTGACCAGCCTCGTGCGGCCTTCGTGCTCGGCTTGAGCCTGCACAAGCAGAAGCGTTACAGCGACGCGGTGCCGTACTTCGAGCAAGCGCTCGCAGGCGCTGCCGCGATCGACGCCGAACAGCGCTCGCAACGGTTCCCTGAACACACTCACGTCGCGCACTTCCTCGGTTGGGCGCGCTACTACGCCGGCGATCTGGATGGCGCGCGTGGGGCGTTCACGTCGCACGTCGCCGTGGTCCCGACGGCGGGCGACTCGTGGTACGGCATCGCCCTGGTCGAGATCGACGAAGACCAGGTGGATGCCGCTGCCGCTGCACTTGAGCGCGCGATGACGTGCTTGCCTGAAGCGGAACGCGTGGAGGAAACCCGCAGTCGAGATCGCGGCAAGATCCTCGCCCGCCAGGGCGATCTTGCGCTGCGCGCGGATCGCACGCAGGATGCGGTCGAGCTCTACCGTCGCGCGTTGCGCGCGTGGCCTGATCACTACGAAGTGTGGGCGAAGGTGGCACGCTGCTACGACCGCCTTGGCGATGCACCGGCCGCCGATCGCGCGCGCGTGGAGGAACTCAACGCGCGTGAACGCATGGGCCGCATCGTGGATGCTCCGAAGGGGACGCAGCCGTGATCGCCGCTTGGGCTGCACCGTCGGCGATCGTGTCGTGCATCCTGCTGCACGCCGGCGTCGCCACCCAAGCGCCGGTTCCACCGCCGCCCTCGAAGCCGATCGCGTTCACCGACGTCACGTCCACCAGTGGCATCCAAGCCACGATGACCAGCGGCGCGCAGCCGAGCTCGCAGATCCTCGAAGTGAAGGGCGGGGGACTTGCGCTGATCGATGTCGACGACGACGGCGACCTCGATCTCTTCATGCCCAACGGGGCCACGCTCGCCGATCCCGCCAAAGGTCCTGGTGCCCGGCTCTGGCGCAATGACGGCGGTCTTCGCTTCACCGACATCACGCAGGAGAGCGGCATCACCCACCGTGGGTGGTCGTTCGGGGTGGCCGCGGGCGACGTCGACGGTGACCGGAGGGACGACCTGTTCATCGCTGGCTTCGGGCGCAATGCGCTCTGGCTCAATCGCGGTGGAGGCCGCTTCGTCGACGCGACCGATGCATGGGGTGCCGCCGGGCCTGGCGGATGGAGCACGGGGTGCGCGCTCGCGGATCTCGACGGCGACTCGGATCTTGACCTGTATGTCGCGCGCTACGTCGACTACGACCCCACCAAGCCGCTCGCGCCGGCGATGTTCAAGGGGCAGCCGGTCATCAACGGTCCCAAGGGCTTGGCGCCGCTTCGTGATGTCGTGCTGCGCAACGATGGCGACCGGTTCACCGACGTGACCGACGCGAGCGGCGTCGGTGCGGTGGCGCCCGGCTTCGGACTCAACGTGATCGCGTGCGACTTCACCGGCGACGGGCTTGTGGATCTCTTCGTGGGCAACGACTCGAGCGGCAATCACCTGTTCGTGAACGAAGGTGGATTCCGATTCGCCGAGCGCGCGCGTCGCCTGGGCTGCAGCACGAACCTCGAGGGCATTGAGCAAGCCACCATGGGCGTGGCGCTCGGCGATGTCGATGGCAACGGCCGGCCCGACCTGCACACCACGGTCTTCTCGAGCGACACGAACACGCTCTACCTCAATCGTCCCGATGGCTTCTGGGATGACCGCTCGAGCCAGTTCGGCACGGGTGCTCCGTCGCGATCCTTGTGCGGATGGGCTTCGATCCTTGCGGACCTGGATCACGATGGCGACGAAGACCTCTTCACCGTCAACGGGCACGTGTATCCCAATGCCACGAAGGCCACGTTCGACAGCGAATACGCGCAGCCACGGCTGGTGCTTGAGCGCAAGGGCAACCGTTTCGCACCGCTGCGCAGCGATGCGGCCTGGCTGGCCGAGCCGCACCGCGATCGGACGGCCGTGTTCGGCGATCTTGACGGCGACGGTGACGTGGATGCCGTGATCGGCGAACTCAACGGTCCGCTGCGCGTGCTCCGCAACGATCACGATTCGGCCGGGGATTGGCTTGTCATCAGCCTGCGCGACACGCGGGCGGGATCGCGAAATCACCGCGCCTTCGGAGCCATGATCACCGTGGAGCAGAGTGGGTTGTCGCAGCGCCGCTGGCTTGCCGGCGGTGGGCCCTTCCAGTCGACGTTCTCGCCCGAAGCGCACGTGGGCTTGGCAGGCAAGGGCCCGGTGAAGGTCACCGTGCGCTGGCCCGATGGCTTCGAGCAGGTCGTGACGACCGAGCCCGGGCGGCGACTCGTGCTTGATCGCGGCGCCCCCTGAGCGCGCTTGGCGTCTTGGGAGCCGCGACTCAACCTTCGCGACCGTAGGGCCGCGACTCAACCTTCGCGACCGTAGGGCCGCGACTCAACCTTCGCGGCCGTAGGGCCGCGACTCATTCAGTGGATGATGATGATGGTCAACCGCTTCTCGCCCTTGGGCAGGTTCACGCGGACGGTGTCGCCCACGCGTGCCTTCATGAGGGCTTGGCCCATGGGGCCGGTGGACGTGACCTCGCGATAGGGGAGGTCGTCCGCGTCGGTCAGGCTGCTCACGATCTTGTAGCGGTCTTCGCGGCCGTTGGTCTCGTCTCGGATGGTGATCTCGGCACCAAGGAACACCATGTCGGTGGGCATTTCCGACTGGTCGACCACCTGCACGCCGGCGAGGCGGGCTTCGAGCTCGCGGATCTTGGCATCGTTGATCGACTTGTCCTCGCGCGAGGCGTGGTAGTCGGCGTTCTCGCGAAGGTCGCCCTGGGCACGAGCCTCGGCAATGCGCTCGACGAGCTGCTTGTCGAGCGCCCGAAGCGCCGCCAGCTGCGCCTCGAGGCGCTCCTTGTCAGCCCGTGTCACGAGTTCCATGGGGAAAAGGTAGCCCGATCGGCAGCCTCACGCAAGCGTGACGGCACGGCGTGACCAGGCCAGTGCCGTGCACAGCGCAGCTGCGGCGATGATGGCGGTGGCCAGCGTGTCGCTCATCATCGCGGCGTTCACGGGGCCGGGGCTCGGATCGGCGAATGACCACGCGACCGACAGCGCGCCCGGCAGTGCGCGGGCCACGCTCGGTGCTTGGAATCCCAGCGCAATCCAAGGAGCTTCAGGGCCCGCGGCGAGCAGCACGATCGCGATGCCCGCCAGCGCACGCCGGACGGTGCGATCCGTGCGCAGGCCGACCAGCAGCACGCTTGCCGCGATGGCGATCGCCGACATCAGGCTCGCATCGAGCAAGAGCAGTCGGTCACGGCTCCAGCCTGAGATCGCGCGCAGCGGGAAGATCGTGACGTGCACGAGGACCACGATCGTGATCGCATCGAGCAGGACGGTCCGCACGATGGAGCCGGGTGTTCGCAGGCTCAAGCGCGCAAGGGGCCAGGCCACGACGGCACCGGCGGCCACCATGAGCGTGAAGGTCTGCACGGCATGGGCCACGCTGGCTCGCGTTGCCGTGGAGGGCGTCATGAAGCCGGTACTGATCGCCCACGATGCTGCAAGCCAGCAGAACGCGGCGAGCACCAGCCAGCGAGGCAGGGGTGTGTGGGCGCGCTCAGCGGGCGCTGGCGCAGTCGACCCGGACATCGATGCTCGTGGGGTGACCGTGGTCGATGCGGCCGTGCTTGGCATACAGGAACGCAAGGTACTCCAGCTTCTGGCCCGTCGGCACTTCGGCGGGCGATGCCGCCGACGGCGCGCGGCCCCACACGATCGTGCTGCCGCCGGTCGTCACCAGCTCGAGCGAACCATCCTTGGCGTGACGGCCCACGCCGATCGCAGCGACCTGGCTTCGCCATGGCTGTGCGTCGACCGTCTGCAGCAGGTCGATTGCATCCTTCAGCGCGGTTCCAGTCCACGCGCCCGCGAGCGCCGGCGTCGGACCAGCCACGCCAAGCACGCGGACGAGCGAGGGGCCATCCTTGGCGCGGTAGTCGCGCGCCATGCGGTGCCCGCGCGAGTCGCACAGATGATCGATGCCGCCGTCAGCCACGAGTGCGGTGGGGGTGGCGTAGGTCGCGATGACCTCGATGCCATCATGGTCGACCAGGCGCACCTGCTCGACCGACTCGAACCAGCCGGTCGATTCGAGATAGCGCTGCAG
>JASGCG010000071.1 GCA_030054235.1 Bacteroidia bacterium | reverse complement strand
CGAGCGGTTGACGGTGTAGGTCTCGCGGCGCGTGGGAAGCGGCACGGGTCCAGCGACGCGGGCGCCGCTGATCTTGGCTTGCTCGACGATTTCCTTGGCGCTCGCATCGAGCACCTGGTGGTCGTAGGCTTCCATTCGGATTCGAATCCGTCCGTGCATGTTCGTTCGTGCCTTGATTTCTAGGTTCGTTCGTCGTCTTCCCTGCAGTCGAGGCACCAAGCGGACGCTGCGGGGATGACCCGTCCGGTTGGGGGGAATCGGCAAGAGTAGCGATCTTCCGCAATCTGTCAATGCGGGTTGAAGGTGAAAGCGAAGTGAATAGGATGCTGCAATGGCAAGCGATTTCGTTATGAGGACATGCATGGTCGCGACGGTGCTCGCGATCGGCGCCAACGCGATCGCGCAGAACGCCCCGAACGGCACCAGCCAAGGCAGCGCGCCGCCACTGCCCCCCGCAGGTTCATCCGCGTCCAAGCCCAAGAAGCCAAGCGGCCCTGCGCAACCGCCCAAACCAACATCGAAGGGCTCGACCAAGGCTGATGCACCAAGCTCAAACCGACCTATAACACCTGCGCAAGCCCCAGCCGAATCAACGAAGTCCGAGAACAAAGCGCCGGCAGCCAAGCCAAGTGTGGTCCCCGCCACGCTCGACCCCAAGGTCACGGCCATCGAGTCCCTCGGCATGACGCTGCACCTGCCCAAGGGCACCGTCTTCGCGCGCGACATGCAGAGCGCGACGCCGGCCTTCGTGCTCGACGACCAGCAGGATCCGCCGCGATTCCGGTGCCGGCTGTCGATCCTCGTGCCGAGCGCGCTGGATGCAACGTGTGCATCGCTCGTGACCGATCACCTGCACGCGATGCAGGACCGCGGACAGAAGCCGACCATTCTCGCGAACGAGCTGCTGCCGTGTGGTGATCGTGACGGGCGCCTCTTCTATGCCAGCGTGCCCTTGGATGAATCGACGACCGCGATCACGGGCTGGTACCTGGTGCAGATGGCTCCAAGCCAGTTCCTCGTCTGCAGCGTGGTCTCGAGCTCGCTCGACTTTCCGCCAGCGCGAACAACCTTGAAGGACTTCTTCGCCAGCTGGGACTTTGCCGATCGCGACGCGCTTGCCGTGCGGCAGGTCGAACGCTTGAAGGCAGGTTCGGAGCTCCTCGATCGCATCGATCCGGCCATGCTGCGCGCGGCGGCTTCACCCGCGCCGCGGTGGTTCCGCATCCATCGGCTCGATGCCGATGGGCGTCCGGCAGAGATCGGCTACATGACGCTCTCGTCGCGGCCGGGCCTGCGCGGAGAAGTCGACCCGAGCCGGGATCCGCAGCGCTTCGCAGGCATCGATCGAGATGAAGGACTGCTGACGGAGATCCAGTCGCGCACGGTGCTCAGCATCAAGGACGGCGCGTTCACCGACACCGCGGCACGATTCTGGACCGCGTGGGATCGACAGAGCGAGAGCTGGTCGGCGATCGCCACCGACCGCATCGGCAAGAAGGCCCGCAGCTTCGCCGAGACCGGGCTTCGTCCGCCGCCAACCGCATCACAGCCAGTGCCAGTGCTGCACGTCATGACGACCAGCGCGCGCATTCCGGACGGAACGGAGCTTGAGTGGGAGCCCGACCCCCGCTACTACCTGTCGCAAGGCGAACTCTGGCACCTGGGCCGATTGCTGCCCCGCGATGGCTCGTTCACCGGCGAGTTCGGCATGGCCGCCTACGACGGGCGTCTGGCGCAATTGCCGATCCGACAGGATCGCTGGACGCGCGATGGCAAGCAGTGGCTGCTCGAATCGCAGCCGGGCCGCGACAAGCCTGTCGAGCGATCCTGGTTCGATGCCAACGGCTTGCTGGTGAAGCGCGTTGAAGCCGACGGCACGACCACCGAACTCTCGACGCAGGATGACATCAAGGCGCGCTGGAAGGCCGCAGGACTCCCGATCCGATGAGCACGCTTGCATCATGCCGATCGCGCGCGCGCGCCGCCGCAGGTTCGGCGCTCGCGGCCACGCTGGTGGCTGCGCTGACGGGATGCACGCCACCGAAGGCGACCTACGCGTTCCGGGCATCGCCGCTTGAGGCGGACCACGCCGTGGCCCTCACCGGCGACGAGATCATGGGACGCGGTCGCCCCCCAGAACAGTGGGTCGACGTGGCGTCGGGGCGTGCGCTCACCGAGCGATTTCCCGACATCGGTGCGATGGAGGTCGACGGCATCGGCGACGAGATCAAGCGTTACAGCCGTGATGACCAAGGATGCTGGTTCCTCGACTCCGTCGATGCCATCGGGGATCGTTCCCGCAGCGAGTTTTCGCCGGCGCTCGGCATGGCGCCCGCCAAGCTCGCGCCCGGCGAGATCATGACCGCCGAGGCGCAGATGCTGGTGACCTACCTGAAGAGCGGCGAGGCCCGCACGCAGGGCCCATCGCGGCGCACGCTGGAACACGGCGGCGCCATGCTTGCGGACCTTCCGACCGGTCCGACCGTGGTGCAGCTGGTCAAGGTCCGGTTTGAGTCCACGATGACCAGCGCCCAGGCCATCCATGTCTCCGAGCTGTATGTGCTGCCCGGCGTTGGACCTGTGGCCGAGCGCACCAGCGATCTGGTGCGGGTGTTTGGCCTGCGTCTGCGCGAATCGAGCCACGAATTCGTCCGGGACCTGCAAGGGACGGCCGTGCGCCGCTGAGGCGGCCGCCGATCGATTCGACGAAACCAAGGCCCGTCACTGACGAAGACCACGCCATGCGCGCCACGACCCGCACCCTCATCGCCATACCCGTCCACAACGAGGCGGAGCATGTCGACAGCGTGCTGGCAGCCGTGCGGCCATACGGACTCGACCTCCTGCTCATCGACGATGGCAGCACGGACGACACGCCTCGTCTCATCGCGCGCCAGCCGGTGCACTGCATCAGGCATCCCGTCAACCAGGGCTACGGGCAATCGCTGCGCGATGCCTTCGCCTTCGCCGCTGCGCACCGCTATGACTGGGTCATCACGATGGACTGCGACGAGCAGCACGAGCCCCGGTTCATCCCTGACTTCCTCCGTGCGATCCGTGACGACGACGCCGACATCGTGAGCGGCTCGCGCTACCTCACACCTGAGGGTGATGCTGCGCCCCCGGATCGTCGGCGGATCAATCGGAGCATCACCGCGGAGTTGAACACGGCGCTGGGCTGGTCGCTCACGGATTCCTTCTGCGGTTTCAAGGCGCATCGCACGGCATCCATGGCGCGATTGCGGCTCGACGTGACCGGCTACGACTTCCCGCTCCAGTTCTGGGTGCAGGCTGCTGCGCTGGGCCTGCGCGTGCGCGAGATCCCTGTCTCGCGCGTGTACGTGGACCTGAATCGAACGTTCGGCAACGGACTCGACGATCCTTCGCATCGTTTGGCGACCTACCGCGCCACGCTGTCGCGCGAACTCGCTCGCATGGATGAGCTGCGCCGGGCCGATGCACTGCGCCGTCTCGACCAACCCGCCCAGCGGCCTGCATCGCTGAGGCTTGCCTGAGCCGCGAGCGCACGATGGAGCGCACAACGCACGGCATGACGGATCGCTTGGCAGATCGCACCAGTGCACGCACCACGGACCCCGCGACGGCTGCGGCGAACCGCCCGCGGTCCGAACGGGACCGCGCAGGCGCGAACGGCGGAGATGGTCGCGATGCGATCCCGGGACCGCTCGCCGCGACGCTTGACGAAAGCCGTCGGCAGCTGGGTATTCCGGTCGGCGCGCATGGATTCGGTCATCAGGCGGGCGCGTGGCACATGGGCATCCTGGCCAAGCAAGCGGCCGTGGCGCACGACGCGCCGCCGTCGGCGAGCGTGCACGCCATCGTCGATCACGATGCGAACGACGACGCGACGATGGTCCGCGCCCCGATCCTGACCGATGAGCTGGTGGATGGACTGCTGATCCGCTGGGGGCCCGCGGTCGCCGGAGCCGCCACCGCGTGGGTGCCTGCCGTGAAGCGGCCGACGGGACGGGATCGCCTGGACGATGCCACCTGGGCGCTGCCGTGGATCGGTGAACGGCTCCACGCATGGTTCGATGCGCTTGAGCAGCACGCCGCTGCACCGAGCGTGGCGGTGCAGGCCGCGATGGCCAACCAACGCGTGCTGGCGACGATGGGCGCACGCCCATGCGCCGTCACGATCACGACGTCGTCGCTCATGACGACGGCGGCTGGGCAGGTCGTGCTCGAGCTCATGCTCAGGGATCCGGGCGCGTGCGCCGCGACCTTCAACGCGTCCCTTGTGCATGCACCCCGTGCGGCCACGCCACTGGCCGAGCGTGGCGAGCAGAGCGAACTGCCGCTCTGGCTCATCGGCAGGGCTGGACTGCGGCGGCGCGCCACGGCCTCGGGCGTGCGCGAGGCACAGGCGAAGGGCGAGCCGATCCTGCCGCGGGCCTTCGTCGCCAGCGGATTGCTCCGGCTGCTGCTGTCGAGCTTCGTGCACGGCGTCGGAGGCGGCACCTACGAGCGTGCCGGCGATGCGTGGTGGGCTGGCTGGATCGGTGTCCGACCGGGCCCCTATTCGATCGCGACGGCCACGCACCTCCTGCCGCTGCACGCCGCGCCGGTGCCGAGCGTGGATCTCTTCCGACGCGCATGGACGAATCCGGAACTGCTCGACTCCACCGGGCGCGCGCTCGAGGATCGGCGCACGCTCCTTGCCGCGATGGACCGCGAGCCGCGCGGATCCGCGGCGCGGCGTGCTGCGTTCCGGGCCCTGCGCGAATTCACCGAAGCACTGCGCTCACGCCATGCGCTGGAACTGGATGACCTGCGGCACCATGCGCCCGCGCGCGCGCAGCGGCGGGCGGCCGCGCTGGCAGCGGATCGAACGTGGCCGGCGATCGTTCACGATGCCGGCACGGTGGCCGGCATGTTCAAAGGATCGGGTCGATAGATCCTGGTGTCGAGCGACCAGACCCGATCGGTGAACTCGGCCATGCCCGCGCGGATCGAGAGGCGATCGGCCTGGCCGATGGCCACGAAGGTCTTGGCATCGAGGTTGTCCAGCTGCGCCACGAAGATCGCTTCGGGCGTGCTCGGCAGCTTGGCCGCGCCGTGCTCGGGCAGGCCATGGTGGCTGAGCACGATGTGCATGAGCACGCGCACCGCTTCGCGCGGCAGGTCTGCACCGCCGCGGCGCACGACGGCTGCCTTCGTCTCGAGGACCACCGCGCCACGGACGATGTGGCCGACCAGGTTGCCATCGACGGTGTAGGTGAACCCACGCTCCCAGTCGAGCTCCCACACCTTGCCCAGGTCATGGAGGAACAGCCCCACCAGGACGAGGTCGCGGTTGAGCTCGGGGTAGAGCGGCAGCATGCGATCGGCGAGTTCGAGCAGCTGCAGCGTGTGCTGCAGCAGGCCACCGATGAACGCGTGGTGCACGCTGACGGCAGCCGGCGCGCGGCAGAAGCCCTCCATGAGCGCGGCATCGCCGAGGTACGCATCGGCGAGGGCGCGCATGCCCGGATGCTCGAGCGTGCCGAGCAGTTCCTTCACGCGCGCGAACATGCCATCGATGCTGCGAGGGGTGCTCGGCAGCAGGTTGACGAGATCGGCCGCGTCAACCTCGACGGCCTCGACGCTCTCGAGGATGATCTGGATGGAGCCCTGGTAGGTCTCGCTGCGACCGGTCACCCACGCGAAGCCGGTGCGCGACACCTCGGGCAGGCGGGCTTCATCGAAGGTCCACAGGCGCGCCGGCACTTCGCCGGTGGCATCGCGCAGGATCGTCTTGAAGAAGGGCTTGCCCATGCGGGTGTTGCCGACCTGCGGGTTCTGCAGGCCGTAGACGCCCGCGATGGCAGCGCCGGGCTGGATGTCCTTGATCTTCACGTGAGGTCGGTCGGGCATGGTGGGTCCTGAATGGGGAAACGGTGAAGGCTACCGCATCGCGTGCGCACCACCGAGCCGCCAGCGCTCGAGTTCGGCGGGGATCGCCGAGGCAAGGTCCTGCGCCAAGAGCCCCGCGTGGCCATGCGCAGCGCTCCACTGCACGCTGGCGAGCCCATGCAGGCACACGGCCTGGCGGGCAAGATCGAACGTCGAGCACTCGGTCGCTTGCGCCCAAAGCCCAGCGATGACGCCCGCGAGCACGTCCCCGGAACCCGCCGTCGCCAGCGCGCTCGTTCCCGCGCGGACGGACCAAGCGTGGGCGGCATCGGCGATCGAGGTCTCGTGCGATTTCAGCACGACCACCGCACCGAGCGCACGGGCGAGGTCCGCTGCCGAGGCGGTCTCGGAGAGCCCGCACGCGCGCACCAGGCGCTGCGCTTCGCCGACGTGCGGCGTGAGGACGGTGGATCCCGGTGCGCGCGCACGAAGTGCGGTGCAAAGGTCAGGTTCCGAAGCGACGACCGACGGCGGCTGCACGCTCGCATCGGAGGCGAACGCGTTGAGGGCATCGGCATCGAGGACGAGCCGGCGCGCTGACGCCATGATCGATCGCACGATCGAACCAGCGTGCGCTCCGAGCCCGGGGCCGCAGACGACGGCATCGGCGAGCGCCGCACGAGCGGCGAGCGCCGCACATACGTGGGCCGTGGGCACACCGTGCCCATCGACCTCGATCGCATGACCGACCGCAGAGGGTGCGATCGTGAGCCCCGCCACCAGCAGCGATGCAGGCATGGCCAGTTCCGCAAGCCCGCACCCGGACCGCAGCGCGCCGAGTGCAGCGAGCGCGGGCCCACCGACCATGACCAGCGGTGCTTGCATGCACCCGCCCACGATCAGGACCCGGCCAAACGTTCCCTTGTGGCCCGCGGCATCACGCGCCGCAATGCGCGGCACCTCGCTCGGCCACTGCGAGAGGCTCACGGCGCAGGCTTCCGCGCGCCACCGACCTCGACGCCTTCGACCGCAAGGTTGCCCATGAGCGCGACCACGTTGCCCAGGTCGCTGCCGAGGCCTCCATCGCCGAGCGCGGTGACCGCCGTGAGGATGTGGCCGCCATCGAACGCGCAGCCAGGTCGCGTGGCATCGAGATCGACCCAGGCACCGTCGATGACTGCCTGCGTCCACATATGCCAACCCATCACGTGCTTGCCGCCGGCGAAGCTGTCGGCATAGACCAGCCCCGTGGCACCGCGTGCGGGAATGCCCGCGCACCGCAGGAGCGCAGCCAGCAGCGTGGCGTGCTCGCTGCAATCGCCGGACTTGGAGCGGGCGACATCGCTCGCGCTCGCGAACGCGGAGCCGAGGTCCTTGCGTTCGATGTACTCGAGCACGAAGGCACGCAGCACCTCCGCGCGCTCGGCGACGGGAGCATCTTCCTTGCCGCGCAACGCGCGCTTGGCCAGTGCCTTCAGGCGCATGTCGTTGGTGTCGCACATCTGGCTCGGCTCGAGAAACTCCTTGAGCGCATCGCCCGTGGGCGCCGGCGTGGTGCCGCCGCGGCGCACGGTGACGCGCTCGCCGCGCTCGATCGCGCTCGTCGTCTGGCCGCCCGCATCGGGCAGGTCAAGCGGCGAGCCATCCTTCGTGCGCAGGTCCCACACGACGATCTCGGCGCAGTCGAGGTCGGGTACCGAGGCTCCAAGCTGGATGAAGCTCGCGACGAGCAGTTCGGGGGCTGCCGCCGGCGGCGCGCCGGCCACGCCGCCGCCACCGAGCGCCTTGTCCTTCGTCGTGAGCACGGCCT
>JASGCG010000070.1 GCA_030054235.1 Bacteroidia bacterium | reverse complement strand
GCCGCCTCGACGATGCGTTCTCGTGCCATCCGTGGCCGCCCGGAGTCAGAACCTGACCTTGGGTGCCTCGCGCTCGCCCTCACCCGCCTCGAAGAAGCGGAAGGGCTGGAAGCGGAAGATGCCGGCGATCACGTTGTTGGGGAAGACGGCCAGCTGCGTGTTGAACTCGCCGGCCTTCCCGTTGTAGCCCGTGCGTGCGAAGGCGATCTCGCCCTCGAGCTGGCCCAGCGTGCCCTGCAGTTGCAGGAAGTTCTGGTTGGCCTTGAGATCGGGATAGGCCTCGGCCACGGCGAGCAGCCGGCCCAGCGCGCCAGTGAGCTGCTGCTCCGCACCGATGCGCTCATCGACCGAACCGGCGCCCATCGCCGAAGCCCGAGCCTTCATCACGGCCTCGAGCGCACCCTTCTCGTGCGCTGCGTAGCCCTTCACCGTCTCGACGAGGTTGGGCACAAGGTCGTGGCGCTTCTTCAGGCTCACGTCGATGCCGCTGAAGGCTCCCTCCGTCGCCACGCGCGCGCGCTGCAGACCGTTGTAGACGCCGATCACCCACAGGCCGACCACGACGACGAACGCCAGCAAGGCTCCAACGATCACCACCAAGGCCATGCCCATTGCGGACCTCCTGCACCGAAGTGCTCGTGGATCCTACCGCTTCCCAAGCGCGCGACCCATGGCCCGCACGATCCGGAAGTGATCGGGATCGCACGGCATCACGCTCAGCCGGTTTCCCTTGGCCAGCACCGTCATGCCCGCCAACGACGGCTCCTTGCGGAGGGATGCAAGCGTCACCACGCCGCGGAATCGTTCCACGAACTCCACCTCGACCATGATCCAGGTCGGGTCATCCTTGGTCGACTTGGGATCGTGGAACTCGCTCCGCGGATCGAACTGGGTGGGATCGGCCACCCCCGTCTTTGACACGCGCGCGATCCCTGCCACCCCCGTGGGATCGGCGTTGGAGTGGTAGTACAGGATCAGGTCGCCGACCTTCATCTGGTCCCGCATGAAGTTGCGGGCTTGGTAGTTGCGTACGCTGTCCCAGCCGGCGCGGCCGTCACGCTCGAGATCGGCGATCGAATAGCAGGTTTCCTCGCTCTTGCAGAGCCAATGCCTCATGGTGTCCTCGCGATGTGGTGTTCGGTCCAGTGGCGTCGGGTTCGATGGATCCCGCCCGATCGATTCGCGACGGGCACTCAGTTCCACGATGCGCCGCGGGGCCAGCGGCCGTGCGACTGGCGATCGGCCGCGCGCGCCAAGCCACGCATGCGCTGGACGTGGTCCCAGATGATCGTGCCCTGCGCCCGACTGTCGCCGGCGGCCAGGAGCGCATAGCGATCCTCGTCGCCGTGCACGAGAGCATTCCCCGTGACATCGATCGCCGCCTGTGCCGGGATCTCGGCGTTGGCGACAATGCCCAGCACCTGGTCCACCATGTGGAAGCGTCGCAGTGAGGCATCGGCCAAGGCGCCATGCAACTCGCGGCGCACCCCGCGCGCCACGCCCGGATCCTCTGGCCGCATCGGCTCGAACATGGCTTGGTGGTAGAGCCGATCGCCCTCCGGCGCCTCGACCTCGATCATGCGTGCCCGCGTCACGCCGTGCAGCACGACATTGAATCGGCCGTCGGACAGGGGCTGCACCTGCACGAGCTTGCCTACGCACGCCACGTCGCGCAGGCGCCGGGGTGTGCCGTGACAACTCGACAGCGCGATGGCGCCTGCGTGCAGCAGTCCTCGGTCCCCTGCAGCGGCGAGGCAGTCGCGCACCATCTGCCGGTACCGGGGCTCGAAGATGTGCAGCGGGACCGCCGCATGCGGCAGCATGGCCACCGACCCGAGCGCGAAGATCGGGATCGGATCGCTGAAGTCCACGGTCAGTTCCACGGTCATCTGCAACAATGGTAGGACCATGGGCGACTGGTTCGACAACCATCTCTTCGCCGGTGCATGGCCAACGGCGATCGTCCTGGCGGGCCTCGCGATCGGGGCGGCCGCGCTCGCCGTGCAGTCAGGCATGGCGCGCCTGCTCATCGTGGCCGCCCTGCTCCTGCTTGGCGCGATCGCCGCTCCCATCGCCGACCGCCTCATCACCACGCCCGGCGAGCATGCCGAGGCCGTTGTCCGCACGCTCGTCTCCGCCGCCGAGACCGCCAACCTCGGTGGCATGCGTGGCTGCTTCGATCGCGATGGCTCGATTCACTATGGATCGTCCGAGTCACCCGGCATGGACTTTGCGGAGATCGATCGCGGACTGGCGAGCCTTCGCGGCAAGCACCGGATCGCATCCAATCGGATCACGACGCTCGATGCACGGACCGAGTCCGGCGTGGGAGTCGTCGACCTGTCCTGCAGCACCGAGACCGCCAGCATGGGCGGCATGGGTGCCGTGCCCACGGACTGGATCATCACGGTGCGTCAGCTCCCTGATGGCACGTGGGCGATCCATCGGCTGGTCTGGACGCGCGTCTTCCGCGATCGGCCCCGCGCCTCCATGTGGTAGCACCGCGGCGGTCCCTAGACTGGCGCCATGGACATCGACTTGCGCAGCGACACCGTGACTCGGCCGACCGCGGCGATGCGCCAGGCCATGATGGCTGCACCCTTGGGCGACGACGTGCTCGGCGACGAGCCCACCGTGCACGCCCTCGAGACCAAGGTCGCCGCGCTTCTTGGAAAGGAAGCGGCGCTGTTCACGCCCAGCGGCACGATGGCGAACCAGTTGGCGATCCGCTGCCACACCGAGCCGGGCGACGAGATCGTCGCGCACGCCGAGAGCCACATCATCCACTACGAAACCGGCTCGCCGGCCGCGCTCTCCGGCTGCATGATCCGCTCGCTCGAGGGTGCGCGGGGACAATTCGATGCCGATGCGGTCCATGCCGCCATCCGCGGTCACGACATCCACTCCCCTCGTTCACGGCTGCTGGTTCTGGAGAACACGCAGAACCGCGCCGGAGGAACGGTGTGGCCGCTTCACGCAGCGCAGGCCGCGGCCGCTGCCGCACGCACCGCAGGCCTCGCCGTGCACATCGACGGCGCGCGGCTCTTCAATGCATCGATCGCAGCCGGATACAGCGTTGCCTCGTTCGCCTCGATCGCCGACACCGTGAGTGTGTGCTTCAGCAAGGGTCTTGGCGCTCCGGTGGGGAGCGCTCTCTGCGGGCCCGCCCCACTCATCACGCGCGCGCGTCGATTCCGCAAGATGTTCGGTGGCGGCATGCGCCAGAGCGGCCTGCTCGCGGCGGCCTGCATCCACGCCCTCGACCATCACGTCGAGCGGCTCGCCGAGGACCATGCCAATGCCCGCCACCTCGCCACGCTGCTCCAGGGCATCCCGGGCGCGCGGCTCGACCCGGGGCTCGACGGCATCGAGACCAACATGGTCTTCCTCTCCATCGACCCCTCACTCGGCACGGCCGCCGAAGTCTGCACGCGGCTCGCGGCCGTCGGCGTGCGCATGATTCCCATGGGGGCGCGCAGGATCCGCGCGGTGACCCACCTCGACGTGGACCGCGCGGCGATCGAGCGGGCCGCAAGCATCGTGCGTTCGATGCTCGCACGCAGCGCGCCGTGACCTCGATGTTCGCGTGCGGTGTGCCCCAGCCTCGATGCTCGCACGGGCCGCGCCCTAGCATGCCTGCATGACCGACCCACGCTTCGACCAGCTGGCCGCCATCATCAGCCGTCACTCCTGCGACCTCCAGAAGGGCGAGCATGTCCTCATCGAGGCCTTCGATATCCCCGACGAGATGGTCGTGTCGCTGGTCGAAGCCGCGCGTGCAATGGGCGCCCATCCCCATGTTGCCGAGCGGTCACCGCGGATCATGCGTGCCCTGAACGAGGCCGCGTCCGAGGACCAATTGCGCCTGTGGGCCGATTGCGACCTCTTCCGCATGGAACGCATGCAGGCCTACGTCGGCCTTCGCGGCGGAGCCAACGCAAACGAAATGGCCGGCGTTTCCGACGACCAGACCAAGCGCATCGGTGCGCTCTACGGCAAGCCCGTCCACATGGAACGCCGCGTCAAGCACACCAAGTGGGTGGTGCTGCGCTGGCCAAGCCCCGGCATGGCCCAGCTCGCGCGCATGAGCACGCGTGACTTCGAGGACTTTTACTTCCGCGTCTGCTGCGTCGACTACGCGCGCATGGAACGCGCCGTCGCGCCGCTCGTCGCGCGCATGAAGGCGACCGACCGTGTGCGGATCAAGGGGCCGGGCGACACCGATCTTTCCTTCAGCATCAAGGGCATCGGCGTCGTGCCCTGCTGCGGATCCCGCAACATCCCCGATGGCGAGTGCTTCACGGCCCCCGTGCGTGACAGCGTGGAAGGCGTGCTTCACTACAACACGCCGACGATCTACAACGGCACGAGCTTCGCCAACGTGCGCCTGGAGTTCCGCAAGGGCCGCATCGAGCGTGCCACATGCGATGGCGATGCGGCCCGGCTGAACGCGATCCTCGATGCCGATGCCGGCGCCCGCTACATCGGCGAGTTCGCGCTCGGCTTCAACCCGATGATCCTGCACCCGATGCAGGACATCCTGTTCGACGAAAAGATCGCCGGCAGCTTCCACTTCACGCCGGGACAGTGCTACGAAGAAACCGAGAACGGCAACCGGAGCCAGGTCCACTGGGACCTCGTGTGCATCCAGCGGCCCGAATGCGGCGGCGGCACCATCGAATTCGATGGACAAGTCATCCGCCGCGATGGGCTCTTCGTCGTCGACGACCTGCTTGGCCTCAACCCCGATCGGCTCGCCTGATCGTTCGTCACGCCCAAAGCACAAGGCCACTCATGAGCCGTTCCCCAAGCCGAGCGCCAAGTCGATCCACCAGCCGATCGATCGACACAGCCGCCATGCTCGCCGTGATCGTGCTCGCCGTGACAGGCTGCGATGACGGCACGACATACAGCACCGCCACACCGAAACCCGCCACCACGTCCCCCACGCCAGCGCCCGCCGCGGCAACCAACCCACATGGGCAGGCGCCCGCAGCACCGACCGGGAAGCGGCAATCGAGCAGCGTGCTGGGCAAGGCCCGCGACAAGGCGCTCGACGTGCGTGATCAGATGGAAGCCCGCGACCGCGAGATCCAGAAGCAGATCGACGACATCCAGCCGTAGTCAGCCAGGCTGCACGATCGACGCGCGCCCGCCATCGATGCCGATGTCACGCAGGCGGGCCGAAGCGCGCGTTGCCAGACAACCGGCTCACTTTCCGGGAGCGGGCGCGGCGCCGGGATCGCTCACGATCTCGATCAGCTCCACATCGAAGAACAGCGTGGCCTTGGGCGGAATTGGACCGCGGCCTTCGGGTCCGTACGCCAGCTGGAACGGGATCACGAGCTTGCGCTTGCCACCGACCTTCATGCTGCCGACGCCTTCGGTCCAGCCCTTGATCACCTGACCGAGCGGGAACTCCGCCGGCTGGCCACGGCTCACCGAACTGTCGAAGATCTTGCCGTCATTGAGGTAGCCCGTGTAGTGGACCTTGACCTTCGCGGACGGACCGCTGGGCTGGGCACCGGTGCCTTCGACCAAGTCGACGTACTGCAGGCCGCTCGGAAGGACCACGGGTTCCTTGTCGCCCGTGTCCTCGCCGGGGAAGCGACCCTGGGCCGTTGCATTCGTGATGGCTCCGTCGACGGCGCTCAGCGTGATCGTGTGCATCTTGCCCTTGTGGAACATGCGGACGGTGTAGGTCGGCGGGTCAGCCAGCTGGTCCGAGACCACGCTCATGACTTGGCCATCGACCTTGGTGCGCGCCGCGGCGACGGCACCCTTCAGGTCGAGCGCCGGCGCGGTGACCTGGCCGCTGGTCGCGTTCACCACCACGCGCTTGATCGTGCCATTGCCACCGATGATGATTTCGTACTGCAGCACACCGCCGTGGTCGTGCACATCCGCCTCGACCACCATGCCAGGCACCTTGGCCACGGCAAGTTCGATGGCCTTGTCGAACGTCACTGCGCACGCCGCCAGGCGCTGCTCCATCTCGGCAGGGTCGACCGGAAGCGCCGAATAGTCGGGGGTGCCGTCAGAGACTGGCACAAGCGAGAGGACAAGAGCAGCGAGCAGCGAAGTCATGATGGCTCCTTGGTTGGGGCCGAGATCGTAGACCGGGCACACGCCCGCTGCCGGAATGAAAAAGGCGCCCCAGACTCCCCCACGATGGAGTCCGGTGGCGCCCGAAGCGCAGAAGGTCGGGGCCCGATCGGGGGCGCCGCGCAGGCAGCGCGAGTGATCGCGCGCCAGTGAGCCCCCGTGCCGGAAACCTGCATCGCTGGAAGGCGGGGCAGGCGCCCCTTGCGGGGCCAACCGACGTGCCGCTTTCGCGGCGAGGGCCCTTTCCTTCCAAGCATTTGCAAGGTAGTGCGGACTCTGCTTGGGGCAAGCGAATTTCCTCCCGCTTGATCACCTTTTCCTTGGACTGAATCGCGGCGACAGGTTTTCGGTCCTTGAACTCGGCCTCGTCCGGTCCATGGCCTGGGCGGTGGAAGCCAAGCGCCGCGACAGTCAACCGATGCGCGGGTCACGACAGAGCGTGATGGCCGACTGCAGGCTCTCCATCGGATCCAGTGCCGGGATGAACTCCTGCCCGATGAACCCGCTGTAACCGGTCCCCGCAATCGCCGCACAGATCGCCGGGTAGTGCAGCTCCTGCTTCGTGCCGATCTCATTGCGCCCCGGCACGCCGCCGGTGTGATAGTGCCCGATCCACTTGGCATGATCGCGGATGGTGCGAATGACATCGCCCTCCATCACCTGCATGTGATAGATGTCGTAGAGCAGCCGGAACCGGTCGTCACCGACCGCCTCGGCCAGGCGCACGCCCCACGGGGTGCGGTCGCACATGTAGTCACGGTGATCGACCTTGGAATTCAGGAGTTCCATGATGATCGTCACGCCCTCGGCCTTCGCGGCAGGCATCATGCGCCGGAGGCACTCCGCGCAGTTGGCCAGACCCTCATCGTCGGCCATGCCGCGGCGATTGCCGCTGAAGACGATCATCTGCGGAATGCCCCCCTTGGCCACCAGCGGGAGCAGGCGCTCTGCCTCCTTGACGATGCGGTCGTGCGTCTCCCGGCGATTCATGCCTTCGACGATCGAGGTCGGACCATTGGCGACCGCACAGGCGAGCCCAGCATCGCGCACCGTCGCCCACTCGTTCTCGCTCAGCAGCTCCACGCTGCCGTAGCCCATGGCCTTGACCCGGGTGCACAGGTCGTTGAGCTCAAAGCCTCCGTAGCACCAGCGGCAGACCGAGTGGCGGTAGACGGGGCCGCGGTAGAAGCCTGTGAAGCCGCCTGGCGCGCCCGCTGCATCCGCGGAAACGCTTGGCTCATGCCCAGCCCCCGCAGCGAGTTGAGCGGCAGCGGCAACGGAACCAGCAGAGGCGAGGAAGGTGCGACGGTCCATCGCCGCAGGCTAGCGCGGAGCACGCCAGGCCAACCAACGCACCAAAAAGAACAGCGCCCCCGGCAAGCCGAGGGCGCTGTAGAAAAGAGCAGTTGGAGCCATTCCAGCTCGTTGCCGAGCCGGTTTCCACGTGAGTGGACGAGGTACGTTGACGATTGCATCTCCGAGATCGCTCTCGGGGGATGTCTAAGAACATTCCCTTAGAAAGGAGGTGATCCAGCCGCAGGTTCCCCTACGGCTACCTTGTTA
>JASGCG010000069.1 GCA_030054235.1 Bacteroidia bacterium | reverse complement strand
TCACGTCGTCGGAGGTCAGTTGCGAGCGGTCGTTGCCATCCCTGTGCGGTGCCATGGCTTCAGCGTATGACGATCGTGCCGATGGCGTCGATGGCGTCGAGGTCCATCGATCAGCACCTCGTCATCAACCGGTCGCAGGAAGGCCATCGGGCACTGGTTGCTGCGGTTCGCCGCCGCCCGCCCTATCCCCACACCCTCCGGTACGCGCCATCCGCGTCGTAGCGGTCGGCCTGGGCGCGCATGTTGAAGGTGCGGTTGCGCGGGTCGTTGCCGACGCCGGCGACGTACTGCCAGTTCCCCCAGTTGGGGCCAACATCATGATCAAGCAGCTGGCTCTCGAACCACCACGCACCCCATCGCCAATCAACGCCCGCGGTCTTGGCGAGCCAACTCGCGGTGTTCTGCCGCCCGCGATTGGAGAGCCAACCTGTTGCGGCCAGTTCGTGCATGCAGGCATCGACGAAGGGCTCGCCGGTGGTTCCCGTGCGCCAGCGATCAAAGGTCTCTACATCCGGTGCGCCGCACGGCGTGCGCCCCATCATGCCGCTGGCCTTGAAAGCGCGTGATTGCCAACGACGCACCCACAGATGGAAGTAGTCGCGCCAGAGCAGCTCGAACCAGAGCCAGTACGTCGAGTCGTTGGCCACGCGCTCACCCTCGTAGCGACGGACCTCGGCAGCCACTTCACGCGGCGAGATCGTTCCGAGCGCGAGCCAGGTCGACAGGCGCGAGGAGAAGTCCGCTCCGAGCAATCCATCGCGCGTTTCCTTGTAGCGCGCCAAGCAGTCATCCTGCCAGATCCACTGTCGCAGGCGCTCGAGCCCGGCGGCACGATCGCCGCGCGCGATCCACCCGGCGCGGGGATCGATCTGCGCGGCGGCGGCGCGTGCCGCATGCAGATCCGCGCTGGCCAGCGTGGCGGTGGCCCTTGCTTCCGCGGACGCACGAACATCATCCGACACACGCAGACCACTCGGCGCGGCGACAGGATCCCTCGTCCGACACGACCGCTCGACCAATCGACGGTAGTTCGAGAAGACCTCGGGCAGCTCCTCGATGGCGAACGGCAGGTCGGCCGAGGCGATCATCGTGGTCTCGTCGTGCACCACGAGCCGTGCACCGTGAGCCTTCAGCGAACGCGCCACACGCCGGTTCTGCGCGAGTTCATCGTGGGCGGGGCAGGGTGCGGTGTGCACCTCGGTGGCACCGAGTTCGGCAGCGAGCGCACCGATCACGTCCTCCGGCGCGCCTCGATGCACGCAGAGCGCCGACCCGATTGCGCGCCAATCCTGCCGAAGGCCATCGATCGCTTGCAGCCAGTGCCCGACGCGCCGGTGGCTCGCGCGCGGAAAGGAAAGCCCGCGCGCAAGATCGACATGCCCGAACGGATCGTCCGGCACGCAGACCACGCCAACAACCTGACCGCTCGCTGACCGCGCAGCTGCCATGACCGCGGCCTGGTCATGGACGCGCAGGTCCGTACGGTGCCAAACGATGGCAATGGGTTCGCGGGCACCGGTCACGAAGATCAAGGGTAGGCAGAGCAGGACGGACTTTCCCTGCGTCCAACGATGCCCGGGCTGCGAAGCCGTGACCGATGCCCACCGAACCAGCCACTGTGCCGCCAGCCATCCGCACGCTTGACGACCTCCGCCGATCAGGGTGGCGTTCGCGCTCGGTCAAGGCAGAGCTGCGCGACAACTTCGTGCGTGAGCTCGCCGCGGCCACCGCACGTGGCGATTCTGCTGCAGGGTCGCTCTTCCCGGGCATCGTCGGTTACGACGACACCGTGCTGCCGGAAGTCGCCAACGCGATGATCGCGGGGCACGACATGCTGTTCCTCGGCGAGAAGGGGCAGGGCAAGAGCCGCCTCATGCGCCTGCTGCCACGATTCTTGGATGAGTGGCTGCCGTACCTCGACCTGCCTGGCTGCCCGGTCCACGAAGATCCCGAAGCGCCCATCACCCGCGCGGGGCGTGAACTCTTGGCATCGCGATCGCCCACGGACGTGCCGATCGCCTGGTGGCACCGCTCGGACCGCTACGCCGAGCGGCTCGCGCCGGGCACCAAGTTCGCCGATGTCATCGGCGAGATCGACCCTGCGAAGCTCATCGCCGGAACGTCGATGGCCGCCGAAGATGCGCTCCATTTCGGGCTGATCCCGCGCCAACACCGTGGGATCTTCGCGATGAACGAGCTGCCTGACCTCGATGAACTGGTGCAGGTGGGCCTCTTCAACATCCTCGAGGAGCGCGATGTGCAGATCCGCGGCTATCCCGTGCGGTTCGAGCTGGATGTGCTGGTGCTCTTCAGCGCCAACCCGGGCACCTACAACCGTTCCGGCAAGGTGATCCCGCAGCTGAAGGACCGCATCGGTTCCACCATCCAGACGCACTATCCCAACGAACGCGAGCTGGGCATCTCCATCACCCGCCAGGAAGCGGGCCTTGATCTGGGCGGCGAGTACCCGGTGCTGGTGCCGCCCTTCATGGAAGAAGTGTGCGAAGAGATCTCGCGCGTGGCGCGGGCATCGCGCTACGTCGATCAGGCGAGCGGCGTCAGCGCACGTTTCGGCATCGCCAACTATCGCACCATGGTGGCCAACGCGCGTCGTCGTGGCATCGTCCTCGGCGAGCGGCCCGCGGTGCCGCGGATCAGCGATCTCTCGCATCTTGGTTCAAGCGCCGTCGGCAAGCTGGAGCTCGACCTGATGGGGTCGCACCAGATGTCCGAGCGCCAGGCGATCGAGGCCATCGTGGCGGAAGCCATCGGCCGCGTCTTCAATGAGTACGTGCAGTCGCACGGCCTTGAGGCGATCGCGGGCACCTTCGCCACCGGCGTGCGCGTCGAGGTGGGCGACATGCTGCCGTCCGCGGCGTATGAGCGGGCGCTGTCGTCCGTGCCCGACGCGTGGCAGAAGGCATTCGAGGTCAATGCCTCGGCGAACGAGGCGGTGCGCGCATCCTGCGTGGAGTTCGTGCTCGCCGGGCTGTGGGCAACCGACCAAGTCTCGCGGACCGAGCGTCACGGGCGCGTGTCCTACGAGGTGCCGGGATCGTGAACGACCCGGGCTCCGATCCTCGGTCACGTGCCGGTCCGCTTGGCGGCATCGTGCACACCTACCTCGGCTACGACCCCGAGGAGTACCCGTCGCCCACCCAACCTCCATCGGGCGCTGCCGCCGATGCCATGATGGAGCACATGCTGGCGTACGGCACGCGCCGGCGGTTCACCGACCGCGAACTGGCCGAGGCGATCCGCCTGGATCCGTCGCAGATCAAGGGGCTCGGTCCCAGCCTTGATGCGCTCAAGGCGATGCTGGAAGAGCGCAAGCGCGGGATCCTCGAGCGTTTCAGCACGGACGGTGTGCAACGCGTGGCTGCCGAGGCGTACGCCTCGGCGGCGCAGCGGGTCGAGATCCCGCCTGCCGTCGCGGAGCGCTTGCCGCTCGCGCTCGCCGATGGCCAACTCGCGCAGCTCGAGCGCATGTACCGCCGCATTCCGGATGGCACCGAGGCCTCGCGCTCGCTCATGCGTGCGATCGCCCGGTTGCGCGAGCGATTCGCCGTCGAGCAGCTCGCCTCCGATCACGCCTTCACGGGCCGCGAGGAACTCGACGTCGCTGCGGCGCTGGCGATCAAGGAAGAACTCGCGCGCATCGACCGCCTGCTCAAGCAGATCGAGGAAGCCCTGCGCAACGCCAAGCCGGCGATCATCGACATGGAGGCCCTGAGCGAGTTCGCCTCCGAAGAACAAATGGGCGATCTTGATCGCCTGCAGCGGCAGGTCAATGAGCTCCTCAAGCGCATGGCCGAGGAGGCCGGACTGGAGCGCTCGCCCGAGGGCTACCGCGCCTCGCCGAAGGCGCTGCGCACCTACCAGCGGCATCTGCTCTCGTCGATCTTCGCTGATCTCGCCGACGCGCGCCGCGGCCGTCACGAGGGGGTCCAGTCCCGCGAGGGATCGGTCGAACTTCCATCGGTGCGGCCCTTCGAATTCGGTGATTCGCCGGCGGGGCTCGATGTCCCGCAGTCGATCCTGAACGCCGTGGCGCGCACGGGTCAGGCGCGTCCTGGGCAGGATGACCTCGTCGTGCACCGCACGCGACGCACGCCGCGCTGCGCCACCGCGCTCATCCTCGACATGTCGGGCTCCATGCGTTACGGCGGCCAGTACATCGCCTGCAAGCGGATGGCCCTTGCGCTCGATGGTCTCATCCGCAGCGAATACCCGGGTGACTTCCTGCAGGCGATCGAGATGTACACGCTGGCCAAGCTGCGGCCCTCGGGCGAGATCATCGAGATGATGCCCAAGCCCGTCTCGATCAACGATCCGGTGGTCCGGCTGCGGGCCGACATGTCCGATCCACAGGTTACGGAGTTCGACCTGCCGCTGCACTTCACGAACATCCAGCGGGCGCTCTCGCTCTCGCGCCAAGTGCTCGCTGCGCAGGACACGCCCAATCGCCAGGTCTTCCTGCTCACCGACGGCCTGCCCACTGCGCACTTCGAGGGCAGCGATCTCCTGATGCTCTACCCGCCGGATCCGCGCACCGAGCGCGAGACGATGCGCGAGGCCATGCGTTGCAAGGCCGAGGGCATCGTGATCAACGTGTTCCTGCTGCCATCGTGGTCGCAGACCGAGGAAGACGTCCAGTTCGCCCACCGCATGGCCGAAGCCACCGGCGGCCGCGTGCTGTTCGTGGGCGGTGAGGATCTGGACCGCTTCGTGGTCTGGGACTACGTGCGCATGCGGCGCACGGTGATCGGGTGACTTACTCCACCGGCGCCATCAGTTCGGCCATGCTGCCGAGCGTGCGATCCATCGCGCGGCGGTAGACCCAGGCGCGCTCCGCGGCATCCTCATGCTCAGCGCCCTTCTTGAGCGCAGCCGCGAGTTCGGCCGCGGCAGCATTGCCGATCGCATCGGCGCCCAGCACCACCACCGAGGTGATCGCCAGCTCATAGAGCGCCGCACACGAAGCCTGGTCGCCGGCATTGAAGCGGGGCACGCCGCGCTCGATCGCCAGCTCAAGGATCGCTGCCGCCTGTCGAGCGCGCTGCGGCATCGATGGCACGGGCATCGTGGTCGTGGCGGCCGACTGCGCGGGCAGCACGCGATCGATGACGTGGATCACGCCATTGGCTGCCTCGATATCGGCGACCTCGAGGCGGGCGCCGGCAACGGTGATCGCTCCGGCCTCGAGCGCGAAGGCAACACTGCCGTCGCCCATCAGCGTTCGCGCCGAGCCTTGAGCCAGCATGTCCTCGCGGCGGATCGCTGTGGGCAGGACGTGGGCCACCAGCACAGCGGTCAGGGCAGGGCGATCCTGGAGCAGTTCCTTGAGCGCGTCCGCCGGGATCGCGCTGAAGGCTTGGTTCGACGGCGCAAGCAAGGTCCAGGGGCCCGGGTTCCGGCTGCCGAGTTGCGAGCCGATGCCGGCCGCTTCGATGGCGGCCCGCAGCGTGGTGAAGCGTTCGTCCTCGGCGACGATCTGCTCGATGCTGCGCAGTTCGGGCACCATGACCGCATCGATCACATGCACGAGGCCGCCGTCAAAGGCGACATCGGTGGCGACCAGGCGTGCACCGTCGATGCTCAGCGCCGCCGGATCGATGTCGAGCGATTGTCCCGAGAGCGCAGCGAGCCGGCGCCGCTCGAGGACCGCCGCACTGCCGACCGACTGGCCGACCACGTGGTGCTTGAGGATGGCCTGCAGCGTGGACTTGCCCTTGGCGCTGGTGAGGAACTCGACCTGGTCCTTGGGCAGTTTCGCGAAGGCTTCGTTCGTCGGTGCGAAGATGGTGAGTTTCGTGCCCGCCGGGAAGTCGATCCCCGACGCCTTCACAAGGGCAAGCAGCGTGGTCAGGTTGGCCTTGGTGGCCACCGCTGCCAGGGAGTTCGGCGAGGAGGGAGCGGCCGCCTTGCCCGTCGGCCGGATCCAGTCGACTTCGATCGCGAAGGGGCCTTCCTTCTTGTCGGAGAGCGTGATCCCCACGGATTCGATCGAGGCTGGATCGAGCGACGGTGCATTGCGTACGCGCTGGCCGAAGCTGTTGGCGACGCACTCGCTGAAGGGGATCTCGATCTCGGTCCACTCGCCGGCCTTGGTCGCGAACACGCGCTGGTATCCACCGGCCATCAGGCGCAGGCGCGAGGATCGGATGTCGCACTGGTAGTTCCGCCCGTCGCCCTTGACGCGCAGCACCAGTCCACTCGCGCCGTCAAAGGTTCCCTCAGGCACGGACGTGCGGATCTGCGAGAAGCCGCCGTTGTTCTCCAGCGAGAGCTCGCCGGAAAAGCGTAGCGTGCCGCCATCGCCGGCCTCGATGCGGCCGGTCGACAGCCCGCCCATGACGCCGTCGAGCACGGTCTGCCAGCCCTGCGTGCCGCTGTCGAACTCAAGATTCGACTCTGCGGCCCGCGCCATCGGTGCGCAGGTCAGGAGGGCGGCGAGCAGGATCGAACGCTTCGTCGACAAGAGGTTCATGGCCCGCTGGCTTCGCGCGGGCGGGAACCTTGGATGCCGAATTCCGCCTACGCCAGCAGTTCCTTGACGACCTTCGCTGGCTCCTGCACCCCGGTCAGGCGGTGATCCAGGCCATTGTGGCGGTAGGTCAGCCGCTCGTGGTCAAAGCCCAAGAGGTGGAGGATCGTGGCCTGAAGGTCGCGCACCGACACGGGATCGCGCGCGATGCGGTAGCCGAGGTCATCGGTTTCGCCGTGCACGTGCCCGCCACGCGTGCCACCACCGGCCATCCAGATCGAGAAGGCATGAGGGTGGTGATCACGCCCCAGGAAGTCGCGCTTGCCATCGCGGAACTCGGCGACGGGGGTTCGGCCGAACTCGCCGCCGCACACGATCAGGGTCTGGTCGAGCAACCCGCGTCGACGCAGGTCGGCGATCAGCGCCGCGAGCGGCCGATCGACCTGGCCGCACTTCGCTGGCAGCTGATGCACGAGGTCATCACTCGGATTGGTGCCGTGGCCATCCCAGCCCCAGTCAAAGAGCTGCACGTAGCGCACGCCGCGCTCGACCAGCCTTCGTGCGAGCAGGCAGTTGTTGGCGAAACTCGATGCGCCCGGCTGCGCGCCGTAGAGCTCGAGCGTGGCGGGATCCTCGCGCGCGAGCTCCATCGCTTCGGGCGCAGCCAGCTGCATGCGATGGGCGAGTTCGTACTGCGCAATGCGCGTCGCCGTCTCGGGATCGCCGGATCGCTCGGCCGTGATCCGGTTCAGGTCGTTGACCGAAGCGATCACGGCCGCGCGGCCTGCGCGGTCCACGCCTTTGGGATCATTGAGAAAGAGCACTGGATCACCGCTGGTGCGGCATTGCACTCCTTGGAACACTCCCGGCAGGTAGCCGCTGCCCCAAATGCCCTTGCCCGCGTCGGGGGTCTGCCCCGAGACGAGCACCACGAACGCAGGCAGATTGCGGTTGTCGCAACCAAGACCGTAGGTCACCCACGCGCCCATGCTCGGCGAGCCGAAGCGCGGCTCGCCGGTGTGCAGCAAGAGCTGCGCAGGCGCGTGGTTGAACTGCGAGGTGTGCATCGAGCGAACGAGGCAGAGCTCATCCGCCACGCCACCCAGGTTCGGCAGCAGGTCGCCGAGTTCATGCCGCTCTGGCCGCGCGTGCCGAAGCCATGCAGCGGGCGCAGCAGTTCGGG
>JASGCG010000068.1 GCA_030054235.1 Bacteroidia bacterium | reverse complement strand
CTTCGAGTACTCGCGCAGCCACAACGCCACGCGGTTTGCCTTCGAGCGCTGCCTCGGCAGCCTCGAGTCGAGCGGCCTTGCCGAGGAGCAGGACCGCACCTGCGGGGGCTTCGCGTTCGCCAGCGGCCTGGCCGCGATCGGCACGGCGCTCGAGCTCCTCGATGCGGGCGACTGCATCGTCTGCATGGACGACGTGTACGGCGGCACGAACCGCCTGCTCAACCGGGTCCGCGCGCGCAGCCAAGGGCTGAAGGTCGTGCACGTCGATATGGCCGACGCCGCCAAGCTGGAGGCCGCGGTCAAGGCCAACGCGCCGCGCATGCTCTGGGTCGAGACGCCCACGAATCCCACGCTGAAGCTCGTCGACCTGGCCGCCGTGGCAGCGATCGGCAAGGGCGCCGGCGCAATCACCGTCTGCGACAACACCTTCGCCACGCCCATGCTCACGCGCCCGCTCGAGCTCGGCTGCGACATGGTGATGCACTCGACGACCAAGTACATCGGTGGCCACAGTGACACCGTCGGCGGCGCGCTCATCACGGGGCGCCTGGACCTTGCCGAGAAGCTGCGCTTCATGCAGAACGCGATCGGAAGCGTGATGGGTCCGTTCGATGCCTACCTCGGCCTGCGCGGCGTGAAGACGCTGGCCGTGCGCATGCAGCGCCACTGCGAGAGTGCGATGCACGTGGCGCAGTGGCTCGAGCGCCATCCCAAGGTCGAGCGCGTCGTCTACCCGGGCCTCGCAAGCCACCCGCAGCATGCGCTGGCAGCACGGCAGATGCGCCTGCACGGGCAGCCGGCGTTCGGCGGCATGATCACGATCTTCCTCAAGGGCGGCATCGCCGAGAGCCGCGCGTTCCTCGAGCACGTGCACCTCTTCGCGCTCGCCGAGAGCCTCGGTGGCGTCGAGAGCCTGATCGAGCACCCCGCGATCATGACCCACGCCAGCGTGCCCGAGGCCATGCGCCGCGAGCTCGGCATCAGCGATTCGCTCGTGCGCCTGAGCGTGGGCATCGAGCACGCCGACGATCTCATCGCGGATCTCGATGCCGCGCTGAAGCGCTGCTGAGCGTTCGCCTGCAGCGTCGCCGGCGCGAAAGGGTGCCCACGCGTCACTTGGTCGCCGACCAGCGACCGCCGCGCCACCACCATGTGGCGTCGTCGATGCCGAAGGCGCCCGCAGGATCGCGCGCATCAACTTCAGGGATCGGCGACACGAGCCCACAGCGCAGTTCATCGAGTGCACGCGGTGCGCGCGCGAGCAGCGCTGCCTCGACCGCCATCAACTGATCGGCCTGGCGCGGCGAGAGTTGCGGAGGCGCCGAAGCGGACAGCCCCGTGCAGGCACGGATGAAGCCCTCGCCGCCGCCGGGAAGGAGCGCACCCCACTCGCGAGCGAGCGCCACGCAGGATGCATCGCGCCCCAGCCGCTGCGCCTGGAGCGATCGGCCCGCGCGGTAGTGCGAGATCAGTTCGGCGAACCGCAGACGATCGGCGTCGGGCGCCACCCGCGGACCGCCCGTGACGCGCGTGGGAGCCAGCATGCGCGCCAAGGCATGCCA
This sequence comes from Bacteroidia bacterium, assembly GCA_030054235.1. GTDB lineage: Bacteria > Planctomycetota > Phycisphaerae > Phycisphaerales > SM1A02 > SYIB01. Next base: position 6,139 of record JASGCG010000068.1, on the reverse strand, counting down.
TGCGGCCCAGGCACCGTCATCGCGTGATGGATCTTCGAGCGAGGCCATGCCCAACGCGGCACTCGCGGCCAGTCCGGGGTCATCGCTCCCTGCAGCGAGTGCACCGCAGCGGCGATAGAGCTGTCGCGCCAGGTCGAGCTCGCCATCTCGCGCGGCGTCCTCCCCGGCTTCGAGGTAGGACAACGGCGTTGCGGGATCGAGCGCGGCGAGCCGCTCGCTCAGGGGCGGCACGGCAAGCAGGGCCACGATGATGACGATGCACCTCACCATGTCCACCGCCCCGCCCGCACGCCGACGGCACGCGTGATCGCGCGCTGGTTGGCGATCGCCTGCTCGAGGGCGCTCATCGCTCCGGCACGCGACTCCGCGACCAGATCGAGCGCACGCTCGGCGGCGGCGCGCTCGGCTCGCGATGCGCCCTGTGCAGGCAGCGCCAGTGCATCGAGCAGCGCAGCCTGCCAGGCGATGAAGCGCGCCACTTCGCTGTCGGCCGCCCGAAGCCGCAGCACCGCCGCAGCGCGCGCGGGCTCGGTGCCGATGCTGCCCTGCACGATGGCCTCGATCGAGGCCGTGCCCAGATCTCCTTCGCTGCCTCGCGCCGGCACGGCGCCCAAGAGCGGCGCCATGCGCTCCCACGAGAGCTGGCACGCCGCCACGCGCTGGCGGATCGAGTCCGCCTCGCCCTGGGCCAGCGCGATCGCGCGCTCCACGAGCGCCTGTCGGATCCTGATCGCACCGTCGGTCGAGGTGGCATCGAGGCCCGCGCGACCAAGCCACGCACCGATCGCGGTCGAAGCCGTTCCCGCGTCGGCAACCGCCAGAACGTCGAGCCAACCCATCGCCATCTCGGCGCTCGAGGCGAAACGCGCCTGCGTCACGGCGCGTGCGCGCCGGGAGAGCCCGTCTTCCGGGCCGCACGCGAGCGACGCCAGCGTGCGCGCATCGGAGGGGCCGATCTCGTTGGCCGCACCGAGCCATCGGTTGAGGGCGAGCACGCGCGCCTCGGGACCGTCGGCACGCTCGATCGCCACGGCCAAGCCCCCGTCGCTGACCGAGCGCCTGCGTTGCACAGCCGGCTCGGGCGCTCGGAACGCCTCGGGCATGCCATCGAGGATGAGCCGCGCGTCGGCCACGCGACCTGCCTCAAGCAGGAGCGCCGCCTCGGTCAACGCCTGCACGCGCTCAAGCAACGAGAGTTCCGCATCGACGCCCGCACCGGCGGAGAGCCGTGATCCTTCCAAGCGCGCAGCGAGTTGATCCCAGTCGGTCGACGGCGCAGGTGCGCGTTCGCGCATGGCGGGCGCTGCCTCCGGGATCGACGGCACGGCGTTGGGCACGTGCGGCGGATCCACGGATGGGGGCGCGACTGGTGCCGCTGCTGGCTGCCGATCCCGCGGATGCTCCGTGGTCGTCGACGGTGCTTCATCCTTCGGCTTCGGCGCCTTGGCGATCGGCTCCTCCGCACGCCCCCGATCGAGCACCGCCAGCGTGAGCGTGGCTGTGGCAGCAAGCGCGAGGATCGCCGCCATGGATCCGATCACCCACGGCAACCACGATCGGTCTCGATCACGGCGCGCTGCCCGGGCAGCCGCCGCGCCCCCAGCCGACGAGGGCGCGACCGGATCGCTCGACGGCCCGCCGAGCAGTTCGACGAGCGCAACGGGATCGACGCCATGCATCGCGGCCCAGCGCAGCGCGCGTGCGCGAGCCTTGCGGTTCCAACCACCGGAGCTCGCGATCAGGGCGCGCAGGCCATCGGGGTCTGCCGCATTGGTCGACCGCTCCACCAGGTCGCGTGCCGCTGCACGCAGTCGCGCACGAGCAGCGATGAACGCCGGGTCGTGCTCGGGAAACCGCGCATGGATCGCACGAAGCCGCTGCGTCGCGCGCTCGAGGATCTCCTCGCGGGAGGCATCAGGCGCGACGCCGATGAGTTCATGCGGCGGCGCATCGGGGCCCACGCCGAAGCACGCGTGGATCGCGTCGATCATCCTTCCACCCCCAGCCTGCGCGCGAGTTCAGCCAGCGGTTGCGCCTGCGGCCCCTGTTTCCATCCGGGCGTGAGCGTGAAGAGCTGCCGCAGCGCGGTGCGCGCGCGTTCGGCATCGACCCTCGAGAGCGAATCGATCAGCATCACATCGACGGCCGCCCGCTCTGGATCATCCGAGGCAAGGCCCGAGGCGAGACGGGTTGCCCATGCCACGGCGCGCGCATCGTCCTTGGCGGCGCGGGCGGCTGCGAGCACGCGCAGCAGCGTGCCACGATCGGGCGATCGATCGGCCAGCGCCGTCGCCACGCTCATCATCCGCTCCGCAAGCGACGAATCGCCGGCGCGCACCGCCACGGTCGCCACCTCGACCCACGTGATCGCCACGGCCGGATCGACGGCGGGATCGATGCCATCCTGCGCGGCCATCGCCGCGTCGATCGCCAATCGATCACGCCGCGCGGCATCGATCGCTCCAGCACGGATCACCTCCCATGAGGCATCCAGCACAACGCGCGCTGCCTTGGCGCGCTGCGCCCCGTCCAAGGCGCTCATCGCCGCAAGGGCCCGCTCGGGGAACCCGCGCGCGCACGCGACACGGACCGTGGCTTCTGCAACCACGCCTCGTTCCGTCGCGTTGAGCGCTTCCTGCGGCCGCGCCGCCGCAATCTCATCGAGCAAGCCAGCGGCGCGCGCCACCGTCGCTGGTGAACGGAACCACGGGAGCGTGGCCGTCACGAGCTGGCGCAAGACCGCGGGATCGATGCGTCCGTCCGGCCACGCCGAGCTCGGCGCGGGTACGGCACGCATGACCAGTTCGGCCAAGCGACGTCGATCGGCAGGAGCGGCTGCGCGCATCCGCTCGTAGGCCGCCGCGCCGAGCGCGTCCTGCGCCCTGCGCCACGACGGATCGGACTCGTCCACGGCTTCGAGCGCCAGCAGCACGGCATCGTCATCGATGCCCTGTGTCGCAGCGAGGATCGCCGCGCGCGTGGTCCACTCGCCGGCTGGCGGACCCGCCACGAACGCGAGCACCTCCTCGCGCAGAGCGGGTTCCTTCGTGGCCGCAAGTGCCTGCAGGCGGAGCCACTGCACGGCCGGCGAGGGCTCGCGCATCTGCGCAAGGCACTCGCCCGCGATGACCGCAGCGCGTGATGCATCGCCGGCCCGCAAGAGAAGCCGGGCAGCCTCGAGCTTCAGCGTGCTCGCCGCCGAGCCCTTCGTGCTCGCCGCAACACCGAGCGCACCCTCGGCCGCGCTGCGCAAGGCATCGGGTGTGGCCGAACGATCACCCGATGCCGTGGCGAGCGCACCGAGCGCCTGCACGAGACCACTCGCCCCCGATGGCGGGAGCGCCTGCGCCACCCACGAGACCAAGTCGCCGCGACCTGAAGCAAGCAGCATCGGCAGCGCGGCTTCGACCACGCGCAGCGCTTCCGGATCGCTCGCACCGAGCCGTGCCGCACGTCGCGCCACGCGTGCGAGCGCGGGCTCGAAACCCTGCGGAACCTGACCGGCGCCAGTGAGCAGCACACGGGCACGCGTCCAGTCGCGCGCATCAAGGCACACCTGCAGCCGCCACTCCATCGCAGCGGAGCGAACGGCCGGAGCGGTCACTGGATCGTCGCAGAGCTCGAGCCAGCGCATGGCATCGCTCGCACCGCCGCGCGGAAGAAGTGCACGCGCCTGCGCCATGCCGACGATCGCCCACGCATAGACCTCGTTCGAGCGAAGGTCCACGCTGACGTCCTCAGGCTTCGGCGTGCGGCCGTCGAGTTCGAGGACCTCGGCCAAGGGTCGGATCGCCGACTCGGCCAGGTCTTCGACGCCACGACCTTCACCCTGCGCGCGCAGCCACGCACCCTGCAGCCGCGACCACGCCAGGCGCGAGCGCAGCAGTTGCTCGAAGCCCGCCGGCGTGCGCGAACCAAGATCGTCGACCATCGCCTCTGCGAGCGATGCAGCCCGTGCAGCCCAGCCGATCGCCTGAGCCACCTCAGCAGCTGGAACCTCATCACCTGCCCGGAGCCGACCGATGATCTGGCTGCTCGCCTCGAGCAGCCGCGCCACGCACGCCATGCCCGGCCCATCCACGTGCACGCTGGCGAACTGATCGAGGATGCGCTCCAGCCGCTGCGCCAGCGCCTCGGCGAGTTCCGGGTCAGCCGCCTCCGCCATGGGCTCGATGACTCGCACCAGATCACGCGCCACGGCCTCGCGTGCTTCGGGCGTGGCGGCCTGGTCGAACCGACGTTCGGCCACATGCCACGAGAGCCGATCGAGCCGCAGCGAACCCGACAATCGTTCGAGTGCCGCAGCATCGGCGTCCAGACGCTCCTGATCAGCGTGCGCTGGCCGGGCGATGGCGGCCATCAGGACGAACATCGCCACGCACATGCCGCACAGCGACCGCGCGGACCAGCGCATCCAGCGACGCATGCCCACGACATCACCGCGCGGGCACATACGCCACCTCTCCGAATCCTGCATCACTCGCGGCTTGCATCGCTGCCGCCACCATCGCCACGGAAGCGCTGTCGTAGCCGCGCACGAGCAAGCCGGCCTCCTTCGGGAGACGCTCGAGGATCGCCCGCAGCTCATCGCGGCTGGCGACCGCATTGCTGCCCACGGTGAAGGACGCGGCCGTGTCGCCGCGGACCTCGATCACCTGCGGGCGCAGTTCGGTGGCCGTCGAGGCGGCACGCGCGGCGAGCGCTGCAGCGAGCTGCTCCTCGCGCCGTTCGACGCCCGTGGTGAAGATGAAGTAGGCCAGGAGCAGGAACGTGGCATCGATCATGCTGGTCATGCCCAGCACGATGCGACCACCGCGGCGCCCGCCTCGAGCGAACCTCATCCGCCGCCTCCGGGCGTGGTCGCCAGACGGATCCCATCGAAGCCTGCCTGCCGGCACGCGTCGATCACGTCATTCAGGCGCGCACCCGGTGCGCTGCGATCGGCACGCACCACCGGCACGTGGCGACCACGCTCGGCCAGCGAGGCGCGCGCGGCTGCACTGAGCTCGTCCATCGTGACCGAACGACCCGCCACCTCGCAACTCCCGTCAGCGCGGATCGAGACGACGAGCCCCGGCCCCGTCGGTGTGGGATCGGGTGCGCCTGCCTCGCGTGGCAGATCAAGCTGCACGCGATTGGCCTGCGCGATCGCCGCCGTCGTCAGGAAGAAGATGAGCAGCTGGAAGACGATGTCGATCATCGGCGTCATGTCGACGCCGCCCTCGGCCGCCATGCGACGCGCGAACCTCATGCACGGCCCCCGCGGCCCTTGGCGGCGTGCCGCTCGAGCTCGGCGACGACGCGGTCGCACTCATCGCCAACCAGTGCCACGATCCGCGTGAGCCGCGTGCGGAGGAACGTGTGCAGCGCAATGCAGGGGATGGCCACGCAGAGACCTTGAAACGTGGTGATGAGCGCGATCGAGATGTTCTCGGCGAGCCGCTGGTAGTAGCCCGAGTCGTTGACCGCACTCGACGCCACCGTCTCGAAGGCACCGATCATGCCCTGCACGGTGCCCAGCAGGCCAAGCAGCGTGGCGATGTTCGCGATCGCGGCGAGCCAGTCAAGCCGCTGCTCGAGCTGCATCGATTCCTCGCCGCCGGCATCCTCCATGGCGCTGCGGGCTTCGAGCGGACCGAGCGGTCCCTGGCTGGCACGCTTGAGCCCCGCACGCAGGACGCGGCCGGCGAAGCAATCGGCATCGGCGAGCTTGAGGCGCTCGAGCGCGCGGCCGAACTGCCCTTGCGAGGCCATCGTGTTGACGTCGTCCATCAGCGATGCAGGGGCCAGCGACGCCGCGCGCACGTGCACGAGCTGCGCCAGCCCGAGCGCCACGGCAATCACGCTCAGGCCGAGGATCACGTACCCGACCACACCACCGCCGGTGATGTACCGCAGGTAGGTGGCCGAGGCCTCTTGGGCAAGGAGCGGCATGGAGTCGAGGCCGAGGAGCGCGTGCATCACGGTGAGGGTCCTTCCTGGAGCAATCGGGTCCGGACGGTGGTCGCGCCGCGAGCATCGCCCGCGGCATCAAGCGCCTGCGCGCCGAGCGCGGCGCAGGTCGCAGACAGCATGGGAATCGCAGCGTCATCGCACGCGACGACGGTCAGGAACTGCTCCGCCGCATCGAGGGCCAGAC
>JASGCG010000067.1 GCA_030054235.1 Bacteroidia bacterium | reverse complement strand
GACGTCTGCCGAAAATGGAGCGTACCGGAGACGAACCGGTAACCTCTGCCTTGCAAAGGCAGCGCTCTGCCAATTGAGCTAACGCCCCGTGCGGGGGAGCGGAATCCTACCGTGGGTGGGCTGATGTGGAAACAGCGTGGCGCCCCAACGAAAGAACGCCCCGCGCGAGGCGGGGCGTTCGAAAGGTGACGGCCTTTGAGGGGCTCAGTCGTTCATTCGGACGAGCCGGTCGAGACCGGCATGCCGTCGGTGGCGGGGGTGGCCGGCGTGCGCGCAACCGGCAGCGACTCCATCGTTCGCGGGCGGATGAGCTTGACGCGCAGCGTGGGGTCGTAGGTGGTGTCGCCCTTCACGCCCACCAGCGTGCCGAGCATGGGGTCGTACTCGAAGCAGTCGTCGGGGACGACGTACGCGATCGCCTGACCCGTCGTCGGGTCCGCGAGCACGTAGAGCTCGGGCAGCGATGACCCGTCGTACACGACCGACTGGTTCAGGTAGCCGAACGCATCGAAGTCCGCGCGCGACTCGACGGCCTTGGCGATGACCGCGAGGGCATCGGCGTTGGCATCGAGCGCGTTGATGGTCGCGGCGACGTTGGCGTTCTCCTGCTGGATCTTCATCAGCAGGTCGATCTGCTGGAGCCGCCAGTTCACGGTCGACTTGGCGCCGGCATCGGAACCAGCGTTGTCGAGGAACGTCATGTACTGCCCGCGGATCGCCTCGAGTTCCTCGGAGCGGTCGGGCTGTTCGCGCACGCGCTTCCACGTCGATTCGAGATCGGCGAGCTTGGCGCGACGTTCACGGAAGAGATCGAGCGCGGTCGGCTTGGGCGGCTCCACCACGACAACTTCCTCGACCACGACGACCTCTTCGGTCGGCGCTGCAGCAGCAGGGCCGCTGGCATCGAGCTCGGGCGTTGCAGCGGTGGTCACTGCTGCGGGCGATTGCGTGGTCGCCACGGCGGGCGCGGGCGCTGACTTCACGGCATCGGCCGCCGCTTGCACTTCGACGGGCGCAGCCTTGCGCACGTAGTTCGCATTGACCCACCCGGTCGCGGTGCCGGGCATGCGCACCTTGTAGACCGGCAGGCCATCGACTTCAAGCGTCTCGACCACGTTGAGCGTGGTGCCCGCGGGCAGTGTGGCGATCGACTGGTACGAGTTGCGTGCTGCGCCCTGAGCGCTCGAGTTCGGTGCGCGCAGCGGCGTCTCGGCAGTCAAGGACAGCGTGGTGCCGTCAGCCGAGAGCGTGCCGCCCGACACGAACGCGTGCATGCCGGCGAACGCGCCGCCACTCGTGCGAACACGAACCCAGCCGTTCGACTCCTCGATGACCTCGACGACATCTCCCGACTGGAGCTTGCCGAAGGGGTAGGAGTCACCGATGACCGGACCGGTCCGCACGTTGACGTTGTTGGAGGTGATGCGGCCTTGGTAGAGCGCTTGTGTGGCGTCTTGCGCAGAGGCCGAAGCTACGCATGCCATCGCGACGATCAAAGGAGTCCATTCCTTCATGGGGCGGATAATACGGTAAGTCGCTTGCTACCATCCCGCGAATGCCCCGGATTCCGCGATTTTTTGCCTTCGCCCCGTTGGCGCTCGTCGTGGCCGCGTGCGAGTCGCCCTTGGGCACCCGCGATGACGAGGCCGAGTGGCGCCAAGCGGTCGATGGTGCGCTGAAGCGGCAGATCGATGCGTCCCAGCCTGCTGACCCGGCCAAGCCGGTCACGCGCGTGGCCGCCACGGCGCCCGCCAACCTGACGGCGCGGGCTCCGGAGCTCGAGGCCTTTGGTCCGGTTGCCGCGGGCGCGGGCATGAAGCTCGACCTGGGCCCCGGGCTCTCCGGCACCGAGCAGCCGCAAGTCGGCCTGTCCCTGAAGGATGCGCTGACGACGGCACTCCGCAACAGCCTGCCGGTGCAGGGCGCGCGCATCGACCGCGCGATCCGCACGACGGAGATCGATCAGGCCGAGGCAGCATTCGATGCGGTGCTCGTCGCGGGTGGCGGTTACCAAGGCACCGAGGATCCCCAGCCCGCGATCCAGATCAACCCGGCCGTGCCGCCGTCCAACTTCGCGTCCATCGAGAATCGCGGCGGCAACCTGACGGCTGGACTGCGCAAGCAGCTCGAGACCGGCGGTCGAGTCGGCCTTGACGTCGGGGTGACGCAGTCGGAAAACCTCAACGGCGTGACCTACGTGCCCAACCCCGCCTACGAGACCTCGCTCGACCTGACCCTTGACCAACCGCTGCTTGCCGGCGCCGGCGAGGACGTGGCGCTCGCGCAAGTGCGGATCGCTCAGGTGCGCGACCGCGCGGCCGCCGAGGAACTCCGTCGATCGATGCAGGACCTTCTGCTGTCGGTGGAGGACCAGTACTGGGAACTCCACGTGCGCCGCCAGGAGGTGGTGGCCGCCGAGTGGCTCGTGCAGGTCGGTACCGAAGTGCGGGATGTGCTGGAAAAGCGGCAGAAACTTGACGCCACCGTCGCCGACTACTCGGATGCGGTTGCCACGGTCGAGCAGCGCAAGTCCACGCTGATCAATGCGCGCAACGCGGCGCGCACGGCAAGCGACCGGCTCAAGCTGCTGATGAACGACGCCCAGTTCCCTGTCGGCACTGAACTGGTCGTGGCCACGACCGACGAGCCGCCGACCTCTCCGATCGACTTCAGCTTCCGCGAGAGCGTGATCACCTCGGTCGAGCGCAATCCGTCGGTGAAGCTTGCGCTGCTCACGATCGACCAGGCCGACATCAACACGACCGTCGCTAACAATGGGTTGCTCCCGCAGCTCGACCTCAACCTTGCGGTCGGCCTGAACGGCCTCGATGGCGATCTGGGTGGCGCCAGCGAGGACATCGTCGATGCCGACTTCGTCTCGTACCTCGCGGCGCTGCAGTTCTCGCAGCCCATCGGCAATCGGCCGGCCGAGGATGCGTGGCGCATTGCGCGGCTCCAGCGAAGCCGCGCCGTCACCGGCTACCAGCAGGCCGTCGAGAATGCGGTGTTCGGCGTCAAGAGCGCGCTGCGTGATGTGAGCGCGGCGTACCAGCTCATTGAGCAGGCTCAGATCACGAGGCTGGCGCAGGCGGAGAACCTGCGTGCGTTGCTGCTGTTGGAGAAGACGCTCGCGGCACTCACTCCCGAGTTCCTCGCCCTCAAGTTCCAGCGGCAGAACGCCCTGGCGAACGCGCACATTGAGAGCGCTCGCGCGAAGGCCCGCTACAACCAGGCGATCGCGCGGCTGCAGCAGGCTTCGGGCACGATCCTCGAATCCAAGGGATTCAGCTTCGACGAGGCCGGCAGCTGGGGCGCTCCGCGCTGAGCCATGCCGATCGTCCTGCCCTACGACACCGAGAGCGTGCACTACGCCGCGGGCGAGCTGCGCAGTGGTGGTGTGGTGGCGTTCGCGACCGAGACCGTCTACGGACTTGGGGCGCGCACGATGGATGCGCAGGCGATCGCGAAGCTCTACGCGCTCAAGCGCCGGCCATCGGACAACCCGCTGATCGCGCATGTGCTCGACGTGGCCTCTGCGCGACCGCTCGTCGCGGACTGGCCGCGTGAGGCGTCCTTGCTGGCCAACACGTGCTGGCCGGGCCCGCTCACGATGATCCTGCGCAAGGCGGGCTCGGTTCCGCTCGCGGCGACCGGCGGTCGTGACACCATCGCGATCCGATCGCCCAGGCACCCGCTCGCGCGCGCGCTGCTGCACGCGGTCGGTGCGCCCGTCAGCGCGCCGAGCGCCAACCGCAGCGGACAGGTGAGCCCGACGGCAGCGGAGCATGTGGCGCAGGATTTCCTCGACGAGCCCGAGCTGCTGATCCTCGACGGCGGGCCGTGCACGCTCGGCATCGAGAGCACGGTGATCGACCTGACGACGCCGGTGCCCATCGTGCGGCGCCCGGGTTCGATCACCGTCGAAAGGCTGCGCGAGCTGCTCGGCCGGGTCGATGTGGAGCATGCGTCGAGCCAAGGCGCGAGTCCGGGCACGGCAGCGCGTCACTACGCGCCCGAGCGGCCGGCCATCCTCGTCGACGGCCACGATCTTCAACGCGCGCTCGATGCCTCGCCGGAACCCGCCGCCGTCATCGCGTTCGAGGGTCGCAGCGTGCCGTCGCCGCATCGCCTCGTGCCCATGCCGCGCGATGGCGAGCAGTACGCCGCGCTGCTCTACGGGGCGCTGCGGCGCGCGGATGCCTCGGGCTGCGCCCGCATCGTGATCGAGCGTCCGGGGAACGCCGGTGGTGCATGGGATGCCGTCGCCGATCGCCTTGCGCGTGCCACGGCGTGAGCTTCGCGGGCGTGGAGCGCAGGGCTAGACTTCGATCATGTCGACCGCTGCGCGCGTGATCCGTGCCCCTCGTGGCAACACCCTGACGTGCAAGAGCTGGGCCGCCGAGGCGGCCATGCGCATGCTCATGAACAACCTCGATCCCGAGGTGGCGGAGCGGCCGGGCGATCTCATCGTGTACGGCGGTCGCGGTCAGGCGGCTCGCTCTTGGGAGGCCTTCGATGCGATCATCGCGAGCCTGAAGGCGCTCGCGCCCGACGAAACGCTGCTCGTCCAGAGCGGCAAGCCCGTCGGCATCGTGCGCACCACGGTCGATTCGCCGCGCGTGCTCATCGCCAACTCGAACCTTGTGCCGCACTGGGCGACCCAGCAGCAGTTCGACGACCTCGCTGCGCGCGGGCTCATGATGTTCGGCCAGATGACCGCGGGGAGTTGGATCTACATCGGCACGCAGGGCATCCTGCAGGGCACCTACGAGACCTTCGCCGAATGCGGCCGCCAGCACTTCGGCGGCACGCTCAAGGGCACGCTGAACGTGACGGCCGGCTGCGGCGGCATGGGCGGCGCGCAGCCGCTGGCCATCACGATGAACGAGGGAACCTGCCTGATCGCGGACACCTGCCGCGAGCGGCTGGAGAAGCGCGTCCACGATCGTTACCTCGATGAGCTGCACGACGATCTCGATGCGGCGATCGATCGCGCGCTCGAACTCAAGCGTGCGGGCAAGGGGATCAGCGTCGGCGTCCTGGCCAACGCGGTCGATCTTCTTGCGCGGCTCGATGCGCGCGGCATCGTGCCGGAAACGCTGACGGACCAGACCAGCGCGCACGATCCGCTCGAGGGCTACTACCCCGACGGCCTCACGCGCGAAGCCGCCGATGCGCTGCGCGAGAGCGATCCGGCGCGCTACCAGGAGCTCAGCATGGCTTCGATGGAGCGGCACGTGCGCCTGATGGTCGGTTTCCTCCGCAAGGGATCGAAGGTCTTCGACTACGGCAACAACATCCGCCAGCGCGCCTTCGACATGGGCTTCAAGGATGCGTTCGCGTTCCCGGGCTTCGTGCCGGCGTACATCCGCCCGCAGTTCTGCACGGGTCGCGGGCCGTTCCGCTGGGTTGCGCTCTCCGGTGATCCTGCAGACATCGCCGCGACCGATGAAGCCGTGCTCAAGCTTTTCCCTCACGACAAGGGCCTGGAACGCTGGATCCGCATGGCACAGGATCGCGTGGCGTTCCAAGGCCTTCCGGCACGCATCTGCTGGCTCGGCCTGGGCGAGCGGCACCGCGCAGGCCTGCGCTTCAACGAGATGGTGGCGAAGGGAGAAGTGAAGGCGCCGATCGTGATCGGGCGCGATCACCTCGACTGCGGCAGCGTCGCGAGCCCCAACCGCGAGACCGAGGGCATGAAGGATGGCACCGACGCGGTCAGCGACTGGGCGATCCTCAACTTCGCGGTCAACACCGCGAGCGGCGCAAGCTGGACGAGCTTCCATCACGGCGGCGGCGTGGGCATCGGCTACAGCCAGCACGCGGGCCAGGTCATCGTCGCCGACGGTTCGCCCGAGGCGGCCAAGCGTCTCGAGCGCGTGCTCACGAACGACCCGATGATGGGCGTGTTCCGCCATGCCGACGCCGGCTACGAGTTGGCGCAGCAGTGCGCTGACGAGCGCGGCGTGAAGATCCCGCTTCGCCCCTGGTGAGTGTGGGCAAACCAGCTCGACGCTTGTCCGGAGCGACCGAGCGGTCCCGAGCTGCGCGGCCTGCGGAGTCGCGAAGGCGGCACGCTGCGCGACCATCGGAGGCGGGTGCCAGCCCCGCCGAGCGACGCAGGAGGAGCGCGCGCGTCCGCGCGGCCGGGACCCGAGGTCGCGGAAGGACGAGCGCGAACGATCACCGCGAACGCAATCGCGCAAAAAACTCCTCGTTCACATCACTCCGAAGTCATTTTCGGGGGTCAAGATTGCAGAACGTGCATCGCGCAGCGGCGCCGACCGAGCGCTCAGTCGAGCAGGCGATCGAAGGCGCCGCTGCGGATCAGCCCGGCAATCGCAGCGATGTCGGGTGCAGGCGAGCGATCGCCGGTGAGCCGCGCGACCTGTCCGCGCACGATCGCATGCGCGCGCTCCACGCCGTCGCCCGAGCGCAGCGGACGCTGGCAGTCGAGCGCCTCGGCCATCGTCTGCAGCTCGATGGCGATCACGTTCGTGGCGAGTTCGACCGATCGACGCGCATGGCGTGCGCTCGTCGCGCCCATGCTGTTGTAGTCCTCGATGCCGGCGCTCGTCGGCACATTGCCGGGGCTCGCCGGGTGCGCCAGCACGCCAAGCTCGTTCACGCAGGCCGCCGCGGTGTACTGCGCGATCATCAGGCCGCTGTCGAAGCCAGCATCGACGGCTAGGTGCGGCCGCACGCGGCTCTCGCGGTCGTGGCCCGAGAGCGCCCAGTAGGTGCGGCGCTCGCTGATGCCGGCAACGTGGCAGAGCGCGATCTTGAGCGTGTCGAGCGCGATCGCCAGCGGCATGCCGTGGAAGTTGCCACCACTGACGATGGCCGTGCCGCCGAGCGTGAAGACGAGCGGATTGTCCGTGACCGCACCGAGTTCGCGCGTGACCACGCCCTCTGCCCAGGCGACCGCATCGAGCGCCGCGCCGAGCACCTGCGGCGCGCATCGCAATCCGTACGGATCCTGCACGCGCGGATCGCCCTCCTTGTGGCTCGGCAGGACCTGGCTTCCCTTGAGGAGCGCGCGCAAGCGCTGCGCGACCAGTTCTTGCCCGGGCTGGCAGCGTGCGTGATGGATGCGCGCGTCGAGCCCGCTGTCGCTTGCGCGGCAACCATCGATCGCCATGGCCGTGGCAGCGATCGCCGCGCCCGCCAGTCGGCGCGTGTCATCGAGCGCGAGCGCCGCCGTGGCCGCCATCACGTGCGTGCCATTGAGCAGCGAGAGGCCTTCCTTCATCTCCAGGACCAGCGGTGCAACGCCCGCTGCGCGCTGGGCCTCGGCTGCCGCCATGACGCGGTCGCCGACCCGCACCTGGCCCTCGCCGATCAAGGCCAGGGCGATGTGCGAGAGCGGGGCAAGATCGCCGCTGGCGCCCACGCTGCCCACCTCGGGGACCACGGGCACGATCCCTGCATTGAGGTGCGCGATGATCGAGTCGATCACCGCCGAACGCACGCCGCTGATCCCGCGCGCCAGGCTTGCCGCCGTCAGGAGCATCGCGCCACGCACGACTTCCGTGGGCAGCGGCTCACCCACACCGGCGGCGTGGCTGCGCACGATGTTGCGCTGCAGGTCGGCGAGCTTGTGGTCATCCACCCGGACCTGCGCAAAGTTGCCGAAGCCGGTGTTGATGCCGTAGATCGGCTTGCCGAGGGCGACCTGTGCGAGCACCGCCGCGCGAGCGGCGTCGACGCGCGCGCGCGCGCTGTGGTCGAACTGCACCTGGGCTCCATGGCGGGCCA
>JASGCG010000066.1 GCA_030054235.1 Bacteroidia bacterium | reverse complement strand
GATATTGTGTTATAGGACTTATTGGTCCCGAGCACCGCTGAGCCCGGCGCGATCACTCCTCGAACCATCGGTCGATCGATCCACTGGGAGCGAACCAGACCCAGTCACAGGGCGCGGGCTCAGTTGATCCCCCGCGAGACGATCGAGGCGACGTGGTGGCCGACAGTCCACGGCCGTCCTGCGTGATCGCACCACCTTGATCGATCAGGTCAGCCCCCACGCTCCACACCCGGAACTCGCTGCCCGGGCCCTTCATCTGCACCGGCTGACCAGACCACGGATCCTTCGGGACCGCAGCAAGGAATGCGGGAACAAGGTCGGCCGTGCGCGCCGGCCACCCTCCGCGCGCCAGCTTGCATCGCACGCAGGCTGCGGCAGTGTCCGTGGCCTCGCGCTGGGCTCGATCGGCTGCGAAGCTCCAGTTCACGCGTTCCAGTGCCGGCATCAGAAGTGCGGCGATCAGGTATCGCGACTTCACCACCCAATCACCCGAACGCAGCGGCGCATCGGTCGTCGTCGCCGGCGCATCGTGGAGTTCGCGCAAGGTCCACGCCTTGCGTGCGAGCAGTTCATCGCTCCATGCGTTGTAGAACTCCATGAGTTCGCGCCGGTCCGCCGCCCACATCGCCGCAGCCGGTCCCGTCAGCGCCAGCATCAACGTGGCAGCACCATCATCCCGCGAACGATTGACGGAGCCATCGCCGAGGCCTTCGAGCATCATCAGGTTGGCCGCTGATGGATTGAACCAACCGCCACCTCGTCCGTCGTCGGTGTACATCCACTGCACGACGTCCTCGAACGCGATGCGCTCGCTCTGCAGATCCAGCTCGGTCAACGCCTTGGGAACCGATCGGAGTGCCTGCTGCAGGCGCACCAGATCGGCGTCAGTGAAGGCCTCGGGCATCGATTCGAGCAGCATCGTCGCGCGGCTGCAGGCGACCGAGCGCATCGCGATGGCCACCAGGTCGCAGATCAGGAACCGCGGCTGCTGCACCTGCACGGACAGCGCGATGATGGCAGCAAGGTCATCGACCGCCGCGCTGCCCTGTCCACGGCTTGCCGCAACGGTCGCATCCAGCGCCAGCATCCTTGATGCCTGGCGGATGGAGGCAAGATGCGGCAAGAGCACGCCGAACGCGCGGAAGGGCTGCTGGGTGTCCGCCAAGAGCTGGCGACTGTTCGCGACCGTGCTCTCGCTGAACATCGCTCGATCGGCCTCGGCGAGCGGCTCGGTGAGCGGCATGCCAAGGACTGGCAACTTCGTCGCTACCCGCAAGGCGGCAAGGTCAGCCGCGTGGGCCTCGCACCATGCACGCTGCTCATCCCACGTGGCCCCCTTCTCGTCCATCGGTGCCCGACCGGGCCAGCCCGAGCCGGCATCGATCCGATCCGTCTCGAGGTTCGCGTCATCGACATGCTCGGTGAGCCCCAGGCGCGGCAGGATCTCGCGATAGCGCGGCCACGCCAGGTCCCCGGCACGGGCAGGCTTGGGAAGGCTCTCCGCCAGCCGCGCCACCGGGTCAAACGACAGACGCGGCCCGTTCGCGGCGAGATAGAGACCGAACAGGACATACAGCGCAGCCACCGACCCAAAACCCCACGCCGCGCACCGCAACATCTGGCCAAGCGCCCGATCGATCGGTGATCGCTTGGCGATCGCGGCAGCGCGCAGGGCCCGCGCCGATGCCTTCGCATCGCCATACGCGGCGATCGCCGCTGCGGGCGCCGACCCCGCAGCGAGCGCCTCGGCGAAGTGCGACGACAGCTCGCGGCGCACGTCGTCTCGCTCGGCTCGGCGAAGCCGCGTTGCGCGGACCACCCGCTCGATCAGCGCGGTGATGTCGGCGGGCAGCGCGTGACCCGTTGCTCTGGGCTCGCGGCTCATGCCAGCACCCCCTGCACGCTGGTGAGCCCGAGCGATCCCATCGCCACGGTGAGCCGGTGCCAGCTCTTGGCATCGGCTGCGAGCTTCTTGCGGCCATCAGCCGTCAATCGGTAGTACTTGCGCGGCCGCGCGCCGGCCTCGTCCCATCGCGCCGCCACGAATCCCTTGGCCTCGAGGTTGTAGAGCATGGGGTAGAGCGTGCTCTGCCCCATCGCCAGCACGCCCTCGGTGCGGCGCTCGAGCGCCTCCACCAGTTCGTAGCCATACATCTCGCCGCGCTCAAGCAGCTTGAGCACCGCCACCGGGCCGGCACCGCGCAGGAACTCGCCTTCGACATTCGCCATGGGTCAACCTCCGGGCCGCATACTATGCCACGCATACTATGCTGCAAGAGGCTGACTCGATGATTCCGCCAAAGAACCCCGGCCTCAGCCCCGGTCCCGCGCCAGGTAGACCGTCTGTGAGGGGAATGCAAAGCCGGAGCCGTTGGACTGCACGATGTCCATGATGTCCAGGTTGATCCGCTCGACCGCAGCGCGATAGATCGCCGCATCCGTGGTCTGCACCACGGCCTTCAGGTCGATGTCGAGCGACGATGCCCCGAAGGCCATGAAGTTCACGCGCACCGACGCGGGATCAACCAGCGCGTCCCCCTCGAGCCTGGCGCGCAGCGCCGCCAGGATCCTGCGCATGGCGTCGCCTGTGGTCTCGTAGCGAACGCCGATGACCGCAGAGAAGCGGAACCCGTCGCGCGTGCTGAGCTTCTCCACGCGCGACTGCGCCAGGTCGCCGTTGGCCACCACCAGCTGCGTGCGGTCGACCGTGCGCAGCGTGGTCGAACGCAGGCCGATGCGCTCGACGGTCGCGATCGTGCCGTTGATCGAGCACGTGTCGCCTGGATGCAGCACGCGGTCGGCGATCACGCTCGCGCCGCCGAACAGGTTCGCCAGCGTCTGCTGCGAGGCGAGTGCGATTGCAGCGGTACCGATGCCAAGACCCGCGATCACAGCACCCAGGTCCATGCCCAGGGCCTGCAGCGCGATCGAGAGGCCCAGCAGGTAGACGATGGCCATCGCCAGCACCCGCACCACGCGCACGATCGCACCGGCATCGTCGATGCCTCGCGCCACGAGCTTGGCCTCGATCGACAGCGTCAGCACGCGCAGCCAACGCGCCACGCCCCAAGCGACCGCCAGCACGAGCACCGCCTTGGACCCGACGGCGAGATTCGCCTTGGCCGGAACGCTCAACGCAAGCCAATCCTGCGCCATGCGCATGGCCAGCAACGATGCGAGGACGCCGATCGGGGCCGCAAGCACGGCGATCGACTCCCGCAGCATGCCCAAGCCACCACGATCGACCAAGCGCGCAGAGTGGTGCAGCACCAACGATGCACACCAACCCAGCACCATGACGGCTGCCGCAATCAGGAGCAATCCAATCCATTGCCAGAGTTCGATCTCGGCGACCGACACGTCCACCAGGAATTCCGGCAGCGAGGTGATCCACCACACACCCATGGACTTGGCCATCGCAGGAACGCCCTCGACCGTGGTCGCGGCGACGACCCAATCCCCATCGGCGCCGCGGACGAGGTCGATCCCGAGTTCGTCCTCGCCCTCCATGATGGTGCCCAGTGACACTGGCGCCCCATCGTCGTTCGCCTCTTCTCCCGGGATGGCGTTGAAGTCCAGCCAAATCCGTTCGTCGAGCAGCAGCTTCAACGCCCTCGCGACCTTCTCCGGGGTCGCCTCGGGATCGTCCATGCCCTGAGGCCACTGGAGCAGCAGCGCTGCATCGTCCCATGCCCCCTCCCGGGCGAGCATGATGAAGCTGTAGGCCACGTTGCGAGGCGTGTCCTGATTCTGGATGGGCGGAGAGGGTTCGTCCGCGATCGCGTCCTCGGCACCGCGTGCCGGCACCGAACAGAGCAGGGCCAGTGCCAGGACCCAACGCACCAGAGGTCGAACCAAGTCGAGCATGATCCGATCCTAGAGCGACCCTTCCGCCACATGGCGCGCGGTGCCACCACGCCTGCGCACAGCGGAATCATGAACTTCGCCGAACCCAGCCCCCCCGGGCACCCTAGACTGCACCTCACTTCAATCCCGGAATCTATTTCCGTAATACCCATGACCACTCTTGCTGCCCGGGCGGACCGCCCATCCCTCGTTCCTGACCTCGTGTCGGGTCTCGTCGTGTTCTTGGTTGCCGTTCCGCTCTGCCTGGGCATCGCGCTGGCCTCTGGCGCACCGCTCTTCTCTGGCCTCGTCTCGGGTGTGATCGGCGGCATCGTCGTGGGCGCCCTCAGTGGCAGCCACGTCAGCGTGAGCGGCCCGGCCGCCGGCCTGGCAGCGATCGTGCTCGCCCAGATCAACGGCCTTGGCTCGTTCCAGACCTTCCTTCTGGCTGTGCTCCTCGCCGGTGCGATGCAGCTTGCGTTCGGCCTGGCCAAGGCGGGCGTTCTGGCCAAGTACTTCCCCACCAACGTCATCAAGGGCCTTCTTGCGGCCATTGGTGTCCTGCTGATCCTGAAGCAGATCCCTCACCTCATCGGTTACGACAAGGATTGGGAAGGCGACATGTCATTCGCGCAGGCCGATGGCGACAACACCTTCTCGGCACTCATCCACGCGCTTCAGGCCTTCCTGCCCGGGGCTGCGATCGTTGGCGCGGTGGCCCTGACCACGCTCATCGTCTGGGACAAGACCCCGCTCAAGAAGACGCTTTTCCCCGGCGCCCTGGCAGCGGTCGTCCTGGGCACGCTGGCCAGTGAGCTCTTCATCCGCACTGGCTCCTCGCTGGCCATCGATGGCACGCACCTCGTGAACGTGCCCGTGATCGGCAAGGACGGCTTCACCTGGTCGTCGCTGGTCACGCTGCCGGACTTCAGCCAGATCATGAATGGTGGCGTGTGGATGGCAGCCGTCACGCTCGCCGTCGTCGCCTCCATCGAAACGCTGCTGAACCTCGAAGCCACCGACAAGCTCGATCCGCAGCGCCGAGTCTCGCCGCCCAACCGCGAGCTCGTCGCGCAGGGCGTGGGCAACATGCTCGCTGGCTTCGCTGGCGGCCTCCCCATGACCAGCGTCATCGTGCGCAGTTCGGTCAACGCCAGCGCCGGCGGCCGCACCCGCAACGCCGCGATCTTCCATGGCGTCCTGCTCCTGGGCAGCGTGCTGCTGTTCCCGGCCGTGCTCAACAGCATTCCCTTGGCAGCACTTGCTGCGGTGCTGATCTTCACCGGCTGGAAGCTTGCGAATCCAGCCATCTTCCGCGCCATGTGGACCACCGGCCCTGCGCAGTTCGTGCCGTTCGTGGTCACCGTGTCGGCGATCGTCTTCACCGATCTCCTGCTCGGGGTCGGTCTTGGCCTGGCCACCAGCCTTGCCTTCGTGCTCTGGAGCAACCTCCGTGCCGGCCCGCAGGTCATCAAGGAAGACCACGTGGGCGGCCTTGTGCACCGCGTCGAGCTCGGCACCCAGGCCACGTTCCTGAACCGCGCGCAGCTCGCGACCACGCTGGCGGGCTTCGGCAAGGGCGACCAAGTCGTGCTCGATGCCCGCATGACCGACTACATCGATCCCGATGCGCTGGCGCAGATCAACGAGTTCGTCAGGGAGACCGCACCGGCCCGCGGCATCACCACGAGCCTCGTCGGCTTCAAGGACCACTACAACATCGACGATCGCGTGCAGTACGTCGATCACAGCACGAAGGAAGTCCAGGCTTCGCTCACCCCGAGCAAGGTGCTTGCGCTGCTGCGAGAAGGCAACGAACGGTTCATCTCCGGCCGTCGCCTGCAGCGTGACCTCGTGCGCCAGGTCGATGCCACCGCCACGGGCCAGCACCCGATGGTCGCGGTGCTCTCCTGCATCGACTCGCGTGCACCGGCCGAGCTGATCTTCGACCAGGGCATCGGCGACATGTTCAACGTGCGTCTGGCCGGCAATGTCGCCAGCCCCAAGGCACTCGGCAGCCTCGAGTTCGCCTGCAAGGTCGCCGGAGCCAAGCTCATCCTGGTCATGGGCCACACGCGCTGCGGTGCCGTCAAGGCCACGTGCGACTTCGTGCACCAAGGGGTCGACCCCGTGGAAGCCACCGGGCTCACCAACCTCGGCTCGATCGTCGAGCCGATCGCCGAGGCCGTGCGCATGGAAACCCGCACGCAGGATGACCGCTCTGCCAAGAACAGCGCATTCGTCGATCGTGTTGCCACGATCAACGTCCGCAACACGATCGAATGGATCAATGACAACAGTCCCACGCTCGCGGCCATGTCACGCAACGGCGAGATCGCGATCGTCGGTTCGATGTACGACGTGGCCACGGGACAGGTCGAGTTCCTCGATGGCGTCGGCTTCGCAGCCAAGACGCCCTCGGGCGTCCAGGCCGTGCATCACTGATCGCGCAACTGGCCCAGCCCGCCGCGCAGTGCTTGGCCGCGGCACGCCTGCACAAGATCCGAGCGCGAGATCGGCTTGAGCGCAAAGCCATCGCAGCCGGCCGCGCGGGCCTCTTCGCGGTCGGCGCCCAGCGCAGCTGCGGTCAGCGCCACGATGCGTGACCTGCATCCCTTGGCGCGGATGCGCCGGGTGGCCTCGATGCCATCGATTCCCGGCAACTGCAGGTCCATCAGGATCACGTCCGGGCTGTGCTGCGCATCGACCGCATCCACGGCCGACAGTCCGTCGCCGCGCACTTCGACCGTCGCTCCTGCCTTGCCCATCATCGTCGAGAGCAACCGCGCCGAGTCGATGCTGTCCTCGACCAGCAGCACGTGCACACCGGCCAGCGGCTGGTCCGACGATTCAGCAGCTCCCGCAGCCGCGCCAGCCGGTCGCTGCGCGACATCGAGCACCGTGTGCAGGGTGAACGTGCTTCCGATGCCCGGCGTGCTGGTGACATCGATCCGTCCGCCCAGCAGGTTCGCGATGCGCGAGCTGATGGCGAGTCCCAGGCCCGTACCGCCATGCTCGCGCACGAACTCGCGGTCCAACTGGCTGAAGGGCTCGAACAGGCGCCCAATCTGATCGGGGGCGATGCCCTTGCCGGTATCGGTGATCGAAACGCGCAGCGCAATGCGATCGCCGCGCGGCTCGGTGGCCGCATCGATGGTGATCGAACCGCCCTTGGTGAACTTGACCGCATTGCCGACAAGGTTCAGGAGCACCTGCCGGATCCTGGTGGAGTCGCCAAGCACCTGGTCATGCGCAGCCTGCACGTCGAGCCGCAGCGCCAGCGAATTGCCCCGCGCGCTCGCGTTCACTTCCATCAGATCGCGCACATCGCGCAGCAACCGCACCAGCGAGAACTCGCGCCGGTCGATGTCCATGCGGCCCGCCTCGATCTTCGACAGATCGAGCAAGTCGTTGAGGATCCGCATCAGGTGGTTGCCGTTGCGGACGATCGTCTCGACCGCATCGGCCCGTTCCTCGCGCCCCAGATCTGGATCGCGCAGGAGTTCCGCATAGCCCAGCACCGCCGTCATCGGCGTGCGGATCTCGTGCGAGATGTTGGCCAGGAAGTTCGACTTGGCCAGGTTCGCCGCCTCGGCACGTTCGCGCAGCGCGCGCTCGATGCGTTCGGCATCCTGCAGCCGGCCGACCATGGTCTCAAGATCCTTGAGTTGCAAGGACATCGCCTCGAGCACCATCGCGTAGTCCGCGCTCGCGTCGTGCGGGGCATAATCCTGGATCCCCACGGGCCACGCCTCGATCGACGACAGCCCGACGACGCGCGGGCTTCCGACGAAGGAGATCTGCCCCTCGGACGTCCGCACGAACTGCCCCCGCAACTGCAGCGGCGAACCCCGGACCTGGAGCATTATGTTCCAATAGGATTTTTATGTACATGTATTTAAACCATGAAAATGATAGTA
>JASGCG010000065.1 GCA_030054235.1 Bacteroidia bacterium | reverse complement strand
CGGTCGGAATCGGTCCTGTCACTCGTCGCAGACGATGCGGAAGCCTGCCCACGGTCCGTCGGCAAGCCACCAGATGCTCTTGGGGAACTGCGGATCGCTCGCGTTCCAGTCCTCGCTGTCGGCGAGCGCCGTGTCGCAGGCGATCGACGCCGCCGGATCCTCGAAGCCGCCGCCCATCAGCACGCCCGTTCCGTCGGGTGCCACGCACCACTCGCGGACGTTGCCGTAGAGATCGAAGAGGCCGCTCGCGTCGGGCTTGAGCGAACCCGCCTTGCGCGTCGCGTCCTTCGCATTCTCGAAGGTCCACGCATGGTCCTTCATCGACTCGGCCGTGATCCCCGATCGTACGCACAGGTGCTTGCGCTCGGCCACGGTCGGCAAGCGGTAACGACGCCCCGTCTTCGCGCTGAGCCACTCGCAGAAGGCCTTTGCGCTGCTGAAGCTGATGCTGACCGCGGGGAACCCGCTGTGGCCGAAGCCGCGGTCAGCCGCGGTGTAGGGCTTGGTCGGCCGCGTGCAGGCATCCGCCGCTGCGTTGCCCGAAGCGCCGTCCTTCTGGTCGCGCTTGTAGATGCAGATGTCCTGCCAATCCCAGAGCGTCTCGGTGCGCGCGACCCAGAGCGACTTCACGCTGCCGTCGGCGCTGCCGGGCACCTTGACGAGCTCGATCTCGAGCGTCGTGCCGGCGATCGGTTCCTTGCGGGACTCAGGCGTCGCGGTGGGCGCCGCGGTGGATGGTGCGGCAGCTGAAGCGGCGGACGGTGCGGCGGAGGTGGTGGCAGCTTGGTCAGCCAAGGCTGACAGGATCGAGAGGAGGCCCGACCCGAGCAACGAACAGGCAAGAACCGTCGACGCAAGCAGCGTGATCCGCATGCGGGCGAGTGTACGGCGAAGCAGGCCCTGTTGAGATCAGTCCTCGAACACCACGCGGAAGCCGGCCCACGGAGCCCCGACCCGCCACCACTGGCTCTTGGGATCCTGTGGATCGCCGTCGGACAGCGCCACCGTGTCCTCGATGGCCCGGACGCAGTTGGCATCCGCATCAGCGTCGGCGTAGGAGGCTCCCTTGAGGACGCAGACGTCACCGGACCGGACCACCCACTCGCTCACGTTGCCCTGCAGGTCGAACAGGCCAAGCCCGTCCGCATCAAGCGTTCCCGCATCGTGGGCACGCTCCCCGGCATTGGCCGCGGTCCAGGCATGTCTGCCGATCGGCACCCGCGGGACCGCCGTGCACAGGCGATCCCATTCCGACTCAGTCGGCAGCCGCAGCGGACGCTCGCAGGCCAGCGAGAGCCAGTGCGCACATCCCTTGGCATGCTTGGACGAGATGTACATCGCGGGGCGTGTCGCACTGGGGCCCCACGTGTCATGGAGCGGGCTGACGTAGGGCACGGTCGGCCGCGTGACGGCATCAAGCCGCAGCTTCTTCATGCGTTCAGGCTTGATGTGCGACGTGTGGTACAGCTCCGCCAGCGCCCACGTCATCTCTATTCTGGCAACGCACAGATCTCGTCCTGAATCCGCGGCCCCGGGCAACCGCACGAACTCCAGCTCGACGGTCGTTCCTGGAACACGTACCCGCTCGATCACGGGCTCTCCCACCGGTGGACGCCACGGACCTGCGGACTCCGGGATCGAGCTGCACGACCCGGCAAGCACCGACACCACCAAGACGAGGGCATGACGCATCATGCCGACACGCTACTGATCAACTGGCCGTGTTCAAGTGAAAAGAACTGATTCCAATGCTGGTGACCAAGACTCGTGGCTCTCGCCACGGAGTCGTCAAACCGCCTACGTTGACTGACGCTTCTGCGTCAGCCCCAGTCGGCGACAAGCGCGCCAAGGTCGGCGCCATCGACCTGGCCATTGCCATCGATGTCGCCAGCTCCCGAGTTGCCCCAGTTGCCCAGCAGAATGCCGAGGTCGGCGCCATCGACGGTGCCGTCACCGTTCACGTCAGCCGGGCGGGCCACGGTGCAGTCGTAGCCGTAGACCTTGACGTCATCAACGCCAGCCTCGACGACCGAGCCGCTGAGCAGGTCGCGCGCGCGGAAACGGATGCGCATGGTCGACGTGGGCGTGAGGACGTCCGCGATGCGGAAGTTCTTCTGGACCCAGGCCCCCGCGTTCTCCGAGACCACCTCGAGCGAGACCCACGTGGTGCCGCCGTTGTTGGAGATCTCGACCGGCATGCTGTCCTCGTTCGGCGCCGCGCCGGCATTGTTCGAGTACCAACGCCAGTAGCTGATGTACGGCGTGTCGACGACCGTTGCGTCGAAGTTCGGCGAGGTCAGCGTGGTCTGGCCACCGTCGATGTCGGCAGCGCCCACGGCGCCACCGACCGCACCGTTGCCGGTGATCCAGCAGCGGACACCGGTCACCGTGTGGTCATCCTCGGGTTGGGCCGTAGTACCGACCGGATCGGCGCGCACCCACAGACCGGCCGTCGCGGCATCACCTGCACCGCCGACCGTCCAGCCCTGATCGATCTCCATCTCGTCGGTGAACCCGGTGGCCACGCCGAAGGCCGCGATCGCGGGCAGGAACCCCGTTGAGGGCAGGCGGAAGGTCTCGGTCGCCGTGGTGAACTCGACCGCCAAGCCGACCGCGCTGCCGCAGGCGACGGCCGGCAAGTTCACCGAGAAAGTGTCCGCATCGACCTGCGAGACCGACAGCGCCTGCGTGCCGCCGGGGGTGTTGTAGTAGAAGCGCTTGTTGGTCACGGTCACGCCGGGCTGCACGACCGCATCGAACGACAGCGACTGCCCCGCGGGCGAGACGAGCGACGGTGCGCCGCCCGGGAACGAGAGCTGCACGGCATCCTCGCCCATGCGCCAGACGAAGAGCCCGCGCTCGAGGTCGCTGCCGATCACGGTGCCGCTGGGGTAGTACGGGTAGCACGCCCAGAGTCCGTTGAACGAGGCGCCGTCATCGACGGGATAGGTGTCGAACCAGGCCACCTCGTTGATCGATGCCGGGTTGCCCGGCGTGGCGATGTCGAACACACGGATGCCGCTGCGGTAGTTCGCTTGATAGAACTTCCCCTGGTGGGTGTAGCCGTTGTGCGTGATCGCCGGGGTGTCGTTCTGGAACAGGCCGACGTAGGTCGGGTTCGCCAGATTCTCGACGTTGATCACGTAGGTCGTGGTGAGCGACTGGGTCGCGCCCTCGTCCAGCTCGTCGCCGAGCAGGAAGTACTTGCGGTCCTCGGTCAGCCAGCCTTGGTGGCTGTAGCGGGCGCTGGGGTAGAGGATGCGGCCGAGCAGCGTGGGCGAGGCCTTGTTGGTGCAGTCGACGATGTACAGCCCCGACTCCACGTTGCCGTTGCTGAGACCGCCGCAGCAGAAGGCGATCTCCTTCCCTGCGTAGGGACCGCTGGTGTAGGTGACCACCTGCGCCTCGTGCACGTAGTAGGACGGCCACGAGCCCACCAGCTGCGGGTTGTTCGGCGTGGAGTTCAGGTTGTAGAGACGGAGGCCGTTGCCGCCGCCGCCGCAGCGATAGAGGTAGCCGCTCTGCTCATTGATGAAGACCGTGTGCGTGGCCGCTGCCGTCGCATCGGTCGTCGTGCCGATGAGCGAGACCACGCCATTGTCGATGTTCGCGATGTCGATGACCTGGATGTGGCCGCCACCCTCGGACACGGTGTAGACGCGCGTTCCGAACACCTTGAAGTCGCGCCACAGCGAGGTCGGGCCGGTGATGAAGCCCACCTTGACCGGGGCGGCCGGATTGGTGATGTCGAAGAAGCCGGTGCCGGAGGACACACCGATGATCGCGTACTCACGGCCCGATGGGCTGACGTAGCCCCAGCACGTATTGCCGCTGGTGGCCGCTGCATCGATCGATGCGAGCGGGAACCACGCCTTCAGCGTGATGCCGCTTGATGCGAACGTGTCGGCGGCCAGACCGCCATCCGCCTCACGCCAAGCAGGAGCGACGACCGCAGGCTGGCGATCGGCGACCTTTCCATCGTCCTCGTGGGCCACTGCGGTCAAGACCGCTCCGGAAAGCAGGGCGCAAGCAAGCAACGTCGCGGTCGTGGAAGCGCGCATCATGTCTCCTTCGTTGTCGGGCAGTGGGATGTCAAACTGTAGCCCGTTTGAGGGGACATGGAAATCCGGCTCGGGGATTACCGGGCGGATTCGAGGACTCCGGGCAGCCGCTCCGGACTCAGGGCCCGCAGGAATGCCTCGAGGTCATCGCGCTCCGGCGCCGTGAGGCCGAGCGGTTGCAAGACTGCTTCGCGATGATGATCCAGCGCAATGGCTCCTTCGAGCGTGTCGTAGAACGCGATCACCTCGGGCAGCGTGGCGAAGCGGCCGTCGTGCATGTACGGCGCCGTCAGCGCCACCCCGCGCAAGCTCGGCGTGCGGAACTGGCCCCAGGTCTCGGGATCGTCCTTGAGGGAGCGCACGAGCCTGGCCTCCGCGCCGTCGGGGTCGTCGCTGAACACGCCGGCGCTCGAGAACGGATCGGTCTTGAGCCGTGCAATCGCGCCGCGACGACCGGGATCGCCGCCCAGTCGACCGTCGGGCCCGGGCAGTCCGAGGTTGTGGAACTCGCCGTCGGTGAACTCCCGACCACCGTGGCATTGGATGCAGTTCGCCTTGCCCGCAAAGAGCAGCCAGCCGCGGCGGGCCGCCGGCGTGATGATGCCCCCCGCCGTCTCATCATCCATCGACACCGTGCCCTGACCGACCGCATCGGCCCAGCGGTCGAACGCCGACAGCGGCATGTCGAGCGTGCGCTGGAACGCACCGAGCGCTTTCATCGAGGCGCTGAAGACAAGGTCGATGGCAGCGCGTTGCTCTGCGGACAACTGGGCCCACGACTGCGCCATCGCGTCGCCCTCGCCACCATCCGCGAGCGCAGGCCGCGCGGCAAGACCCTTGGGCACCGCATCGAGTGCTGCGGGCAGCGCGCCGCACGCAGCTTCCCACAGTCGTCGCACGCCCGGATCATCGCGAATGGCCACTGCAAACCGCGTGCGATCGAACGCGTGCTCCGTCGGCTGCTCGATGGGTTCCGCTGCCTGCGACCAGATCGTGTCGGCGCGTCCATCCCATGTGAACCAACGACGCCGTGCGGCACCGAGGATCGTGGGCGTGTTGCGCGTGCCCATGCCCTCGCCGCGCGCCACGCGCTGGCCATCGGTGAACGCGCGGTCAGGGTCATGGCAGGTTGCGCAGCTCACGGTGCCGCTTGCCGAGAACGACTCATCCAAGAAGAGCCGCTCGCCAAGCGCGACAGCCCTGGCGTCATCGGCGAAGCGGTTGGTCGGATCCGCCGGGATGGGCCCTCGCGCCTGCGTGTGCACAGCAAGCGCCTTCGGCAGGTTGGATGCGGGCGCGCGTGCCGTCGGCGTCTGGCGAACGGACGATTCGTCGGATGCACCCTGCCGCAGGATTCGCCACGACCACGCTGCCAAGCCGAGCATGATCACCAGCGTGACGATGCCGAGCCGGCGCTGCGCGGTCACGGAGCCTCCACCGTGCACTGAGCGCGCCGCCACTGCACGCCGTCGGGATCGCCCAGATCGAACGCCAGTTCCCATCGGCCGCTCATGTGCAGCAGCACGCCCTTGACGACGAACCGCCCTGGACCGACTCGCTCGACCACCGGGCGGACATTCATGCCATGGCCGTGGTGCGGCATCTCGGCATCGAGTTCCAGCGACACGTCAGCAGGCGCACCGTTCGCATCATCGACGCGGACCTCGAGATCGAACGGATCGCTGTCGGGCAGCGCATCGCGCTCGCCCGCCACTCGCCACCAGACGGTGAGCGATCCATCCTCGGTCACGGCCTTGCGCACCCACATCGACTCGGAGGGCTGGGGCAGGCAGGCCTGCATCGCAAGGATGACCGAGCCGATCATCGTCAGCACGGCGCTTCGCAGCGAGCGACTCATGAGTCTTCCCCGGTGGGTGGCTTGGGCGCAGGCGCAACGGCCGGCAACTCGTTCTGCCTGACCTGCGTGCGCTTGCGGGTGTAGAACTTGCCCAGCGATCCGGTGAAGCGCCACGCACCATCGGTGCCGAACGCCTGGAACCGGTGATTGCCGCGATCGACCACGAGCACGCCATCGCGCAGCGCCGTCACGCCCTGCGGCAGCCAGAACTCCTGGTCGAGGATGCCCCTCGCTGCGGTCGACGACACCAGCGTCGTGCCCTGATCCGGTCCCCACCGCACGACGTGTAGCCCGTCGGTCGCTTCATCGGTGATGGCGAGCGAGCCATCGTCGGCGATCGCCACGCCGAACGGCCGCGCGAGCTTCACGCTTGCGTCACCACGCGCGTCACCACGCGCGTCACCACGTCCGAGCTCGGTGATGCGAGCCC
This sequence comes from Bacteroidia bacterium, assembly GCA_030054235.1. GTDB lineage: Bacteria > Planctomycetota > Phycisphaerae > Phycisphaerales > SM1A02 > SYIB01. The sequence goes on along the minus strand of JASGCG010000065.1, from coordinate 1,422 downwards.
ACGATCCATCCTCTCGGCAGCGCCAGAGAGCACCACCAGTTCGGTCAGCCACGACGAGCTCGTCCTTCGATGCCGCCAGCTGCACCGGCTCCCGAACGCCCTCGGGCAGGTCGGTCCGCTTGGGTTCCCCGGTGGTGTAGCGCATCGGCGCGCCGTTTCGATCGAAACGCCAGATGCATCGATTGGCGGCGTCAAGCGCAAGGAGCTCGGAGCCATCCCACGCCAAGTCTTCGACCAGCGGCGGCTTGCCGCCAACCGATCGGACCATCGCCACGAGATCCGTGGATCGAACGAGCCGCGGCAGGAATGGATCGAACGCGACGGGCTTCGAGCGATCGGGCGAGGCGGTCACGACATCGAGTCGGGCGTTGGCTCGGTCGGCAACCGCGACGCGCTCGCCGGGCAGCACACAGACTGAAGCGAGCGACGGGTAACGACCCGGCAACGCCGCGCTGCCGCCGAAGGTGGCAATGTGCGCCGGCGCAGGCGATGTGCCCATCAAGTTGAAGACCATGACTGAACCGGTCTCGGGCTCGGTCATCGCCATGATCGGGCCACGCGCGCTGGCATCGGGACCGAAGTGGCTGCTGACGGCATCGCGCGGCACTGACAGCCCATCGTCGATCGGCGCCGGGCCACCGGGAGCAAGGATCTGCACGCGATCCTCGAAGCCTTCGCAGACGAGCGCGCGCGCACCATCGGGCGTGAACGCGAGGGCATCGGGATAGTGGATGCGCCCCTTGCCCTGCCGCGGGATCACGGCGTGCATCCCCCACCAACCCGCCATGCGACCAGTCGATTGGTCCAGCACCGCGATGCGGTGGTTCAGATGATCACAGACGTACACGCACCCATCGCGGCAGGTGATGCCGGTTGGTTCCGTGAACTGCCCGGGGAACGCGCCGCGCTCGCCGAACGCATCGCCGGGCCCCGGCTGCGTGGTGACCCATCGATGAACCCGGTGCGTTGCAGCGTCCGTCCACCAGAGCCGTCCGTCGGCATCGAACGCGACGCCGGCGGGCGCCACCCCATCGGCTCGCGCGACGACCGCATTGGCCGGAGCAGCGAGATCGAAGACCAGCACCTGCCGCAGCGCGGCATCTGCCACCGCAATCCGCGTGCCATGCGCCGCGATCGCCACCGGCTCACGAAGCACTGCATCACCGATGAAGCTGGTGACCCCACCATGCACGATGCGGATCCGCGGAGGCGCCCGCTCCACGACCAGCAGCGCTTCGTCGTCTGCAGCGATGGCGACCGGCGCACGCAAGGGCGGCGTCAGCGCGAGTTCAGCACCAGCACCCAATTCGCCCACGACACGCAGCGTGCCGCGCTCCCCTTCAAGCACGAACATGCCCTCGACGCCCTCGGGCAGGCCGAGCGACCGTGCTAACGCCGACTTGACAAACGCCACGCTGCACG
>JASGCG010000064.1 GCA_030054235.1 Bacteroidia bacterium | reverse complement strand
CCCCTCCAGCCTGACCTCCGGCGTGGTTCGCACGGGCGCCAGCAGTGTGGCCCCGCGCACGCCGCCCGCAGCACCCGGCACCACGGGTGGCACGCCGCCCGCTTCAGGTCCCGGTTCGACCGGCACGGGGCCTGCTGGCCCCGCTGGCACCACACCGCCCGCGCCCGCGCGTCCAACGTGGCGCCCGAGCGACACGGGTCCGCGTGCCATGCCGAACGTTCCCCGTCGCCCCGACGTCGTCAAGCCCGCAGGGCAGATGCTGTCGCAGCCGACCAAGACTGCGCTCTCCGGTCCGCGCGTTGTGCGCGTGGAAGAGCCCGATCGCATCGCCGCGCCGCGCCCGCGAACGGGCCCTGGCATGGGTGGTCCCGGTGCAGGCGGCCCCGGCCGCTTCGGCACACGGCCGGGCGGTGGTTTCGGTGGCGCAGGCGTTCGCACGGGTGGTCCGGCCGGTCCGGGCGGACCTGCCCGTGGCCGCGATGATCGTCGCCCCGGTCCCAACGACAAGCGAGCAGGTGGTCGCGCCGATGGTGCGGGCCGCAGCGCGAAGGCGGGCGGCGATGCGCCGTTCGAGCCGTGGCGCGCCCAGGACCTGATCGATCGCGAAGGCCGCCTCACGCGCGCCGGTGGCTTCTTCAAGAGCCACAAGGCCGCGCCCGGACGTGGCGGCCCGGGCGGTCGCATGGGCCCCGGCGGCCGCATGCAGCCGCAGAAGAGCAGCGGTCCCGTCAAGATTGCCGAGCCGATCGTGATCAAGGAGCTCAGCGCCGCGACCGGCGTGAAGGCCACCGACATCCTGAAGAAGCTCCTGCTCTCGGGCACCATGGCCACGATCAACAGCGTGATCGAGACCTCGCGCGCCGAGGAGATCATGCTCGAGTTCGACATCGTGCTCGAGGTCGTCAGCGAGCAGACCGCCGAAGATGCGATCGCCAGCCAGTTCGCCCAGCGCGAGCGCAAGGACCCTCGGCCGCGTTCACCGGTCATCACGATCCTCGGCCACGTCGACCACGGCAAGACCAGCCTGCTCGACCGGATCCGCAAGGCCAACGTCGCCTCCGGTGAGGCGGGCGGCATCACGCAGGCCACCAGTGCCTTCATGGTGCCGGTCAAGGCGGGCGATGGTGATCGCACGCTCACCTTCATCGATACCCCGGGTCACGAGGCCTTCACCGCCATGCGTTCGCGCGGTGCGCGCATCACCGACATCGTGGTGCTCGTGGTGGATGCCGTCGACGGCGTCATGCCGCAGACCATCGAGAGCATCAACCACGCGAAGGCGGCCGGCGTGCCGATCGTCGTCGCGCTCAACAAGGTCGACAAGCCCGAGGCGAGCGAGAAGACCTTCCAGCGCATCTACGGCCAGCTCGCCGAGCACGGCCTGAACACGGTGCCCTGGGGCGGCGACGTCGAAGTCGTCAAGACCAGCGCGCTGAAGGACATCGGCATCCAGGACCTGCTCGACATGCTGGCCCTCGTGGCCGACATGAAGGGCATCGAGGCCGACTGGGCCGGCAACGCGCAGGGCGCGGTGCTCGAGGCGCAGATGGAAGAGGGCCGCGGCCCCGTGGCGCGCATCCTCGTCCAGGAAGGCGTGCTGAAGAAGGGCGACTCGATCGTGATCGGCCGCGCGTCGGGCCGCATCCGCGACATCGTCAACGACCGCGGCCAGCGGATCACCGAAGCGGTGCCCGGAACGCCGTGCGCCGTGAGCGGTCTCGATGAACTGCCGGATGCCGGCGACAAGTTCTTCGTGGTGGACTCGCTCAAGGAAGCCGAGCAGGCTGCGAACGAGCGGCGCCAAGCCGAGCGCCTGCGCGAGCTCGCCGCGCCGAAGGTCACCCTCGACAACATCCTCGAGCACATCGGCAAGGACAAGGCGAAGGAACTCTCGCTCGTGGTCAAGGCCGACGTGCAGGGCAGCGTCGAGACCCTCAAGGCCATGCTGCCCAAGATCAGCGTGGGCGACCTCAAGGTCGTGGTCAAGCACTGCGCGGTGGGCGGCATCAACGAGAGCGACATGCTGCTGGCCGAGACGACCGGCGCGATCGTGGTCGGCTTCAACGTCACCACCAACGCCAAGGCGCGTGCCCTCGCGGAATCGAAGAAGATCGACGTCCGCCTCTACGACGTCATCTACCACATCAGCGAAGACATCGAGAAGGCGCTCAAGGGCATGCTCGAGCCGACGGTGCGCATCGACGTGCTCGGCCACGCCGAGGTGCGCCAGGTCTTCCGCATCTCCAAGGTCGGCGCGATCGCGGGCTGCTACGTCACCGACGGCACGGTCGAGCGCAACGCGCAGATCCGCGTCACGCGCGGCGGCATCGTCATCGAGAAGGATCGCCGGCTCGAGCAGCTCAAGCGGTTCAAGGACGACGCCAAGGAAGTGCGTTCGGGCAACGAGTGCGGCATGAAGATCGTCGGCTACGACGACATCCAGGTCGGCGACGTGCTCGAGTGCTACAAGTCGGTCGTCGTGCGCGAAGGCAGCGATGACTGAGCGCCGCCGACCCGCCACGTCGCTCCCCGGCATCGCCGGCAAGGACGAGACGCCGATCCGCCTCCTGCAGTGGGCGAGCGTGATCCGCCGCGCGCTGCAGCAGCGGCTGTCCGAAGGGCTGGCTGATCCGCGCTTCCAGGGCTTGGTCTCGATCGTCTCGGTCGAGGTCTGGCCGGATGAGCAGCGCGCCCTCGTGCGCGTGAGCGTGTCGCCCGTCGATCGTGGCCGGCTCGCGGTCAGTGCGCTGCGGAGCGCGGCGGCGCATCTGCGCCACGTCGTGCGTGACGAGAGTGCGCTGCGGCACGTGCCGCGGCTCGACTTCATCCTCGATGAGAGCGGCCACCGCCAGATGACCGTCGAACAGGCGATCGCCGAGGGCCTGCGCCGCGAGGGCATCGTGCCCGGCCCGGATCTTGGCGACGACAGCCTCGAGGGCGATGACAGCCTCGGGGGCGACGACAGCCTCGAGGCGACCGATGATGTCGAATCCGACGAAGGGTCCGAGGCACCCACCGACCAGGCAGACCACACGTGACCACCACCATGACCGCCAAGAAGCCCCAGTTCGTCCAGACCAAGTTCAGTGCGCTGGTGAAGCGCCACGCCCAGCCGGAGCATACGGCCGACCCAAACGCGGTCGATCCGGTCGCGCTGCTGATCTCGAGCTTCCTGATGTATGACGCGCCGAGCCACATGGCCGAGGCCGCCATGCAGAAGATCCGCTCGGCGACCGTCGACTTCAACGAGTTCCGCGTGAGCCTCGTCGAGGAGATGGTCCAGATGATCGGTGTGCGCTACCCGCGCGCCGAGGAGCGCTGCAAGGCGCTGCGCCGCGTGCTCTATGACATCTTCCGCCATCACCACAAGGTGAGCCTGTCGCACCTCGAGGGGCATCCCAAGCAGCACATCCGCGCGTACCTCGACAACCTCGATGGCATGATCGCGTACGTCTCGAACCGGGTCTGCCTGCTGCGCTACGGCGTTCACGCGATCCCGGTCGACCAGACCACGCATGAGCTGCTCATCGAGGAGGGCGCGCTCAGCCCGAACGTGTCGCTCTCGGATGCCGCCGGCGTGCTCGAGCGCAACATCCGCGCCGGTCACGGGCTCGAGTCGTACTTCGCGCTGCAGGCCGCTGCCGACAAGCGTCACGCCGCGGGGCCCAAGGCGGCACCCAAGGCCGCCAAGCCGGAGAAGGCCGCCAAGCCGGCCAAGACCGCGGCTAAGGCTTCGAAGCCCTCCTCGGGCGCGACGCGCACCAAGGTCGCCGCGCGCACCAAGGGTCGATGATGCCGTCCTGCCCTGCACGCTCGCTGGGCAGAACGCACGACTGAGACCGAAGGATCCACCGTCCGGAGCACGAGCACCATGGCTGGTCACAGCGCCTGGAAGAACATCAAGCACCGCAAGGCCTCGGTCGATGCCAAGCGCGGCAAGCTCTGGTCCAAGGCCAGCCGCGCCATCATCATGGCCGCCAAGTCAGGCGGCGGCGATCCGCGCTTCAACGCCGGGCTGCGCCTGGCGATCGATGAGGCGAAGGCCGTGAACATGCCCCGCGACACGATCGAGAAGGCCGTGAAGAAGGGGACCGGCGAGCTCGACAGCGAGTCCTACGAAGCCGTCCGCTACGAGGGCTACGCGACCGGTGGCGTGGCGGTGATCGCCGAGTGCCTGGTGTGCAACGTGAACCGCACCGCTCCCGAGATCCGCACGATCTTCGACAAGAACGGCGGCAGCTTCGGCGTGCCCGGCAGCGTGAGCTACTCGTTCGCGCAGCAGGGCTCGATCATCGTCGATGGCGAGAAGGCCGGCGAGGAGCGCCTCATGGAGGTCGCGCTCGAGGCCGGTGCGCAGGACATCCGCGACCTCGGCGGCGCGTGGCAGGTGCTCACCGCCCCGGCGGACCTCTCCAAGGTCAAGGAAGCGCTCGAGGCGGCCTCGATCGCGCTCGAATCGGCCGAGATCGCCTGGATCCCCGGCATGATGGTGCAGGTCGATCCCGCATCGGGTGCTGCCGTGCAGAAGCTGATCGATGCCCTCGAAGAGCACGACGACGTGCAGAAGGTCTTCACCAATGCCGAGTTCGCCGAGTGATGCGATGCGCCTGATCGCGCGGGTCGTGGCGGTGGTCGCGCTGGTCCTGCCCTCAACCGGCTGTGCGCTGGGCACCGCATCCCGCCCGTACCCCGGCGCCAACGTCGATCGCCTGTGGGAGTGCACCGTGGCCGTGGCCGAGGATCCTGCCGTCGAGCAGTGGCACACCGTCGAGAACAACGCATGGGTCAGCCGCGGTGACCGCCGCGTGGAGCTCATGCGCGTCATCGAGCGCGTGCTCGAGCAGGAGGGCGCGAAGCCCGAGTACCAGCGGCAGACGTGGTCGATGACGCTTCGCGTGCTGACGGCCGCTCCCGACGGCGATCCCGAGACGGGCGAGGTGCGCCTCGATCCCGAAGTCCGCATCGAATCGCGCAGCAGTCGCCCGCCCGCGCAGTTCTGGATCTTCGCGGATGCGATGCTCGATGCGATCGATGCACGCCTGAACGATCCTGTGCAGCGGCCGGCCGTGGCGCCGCCAACGAAGCGGCCTGATCGTTCGGGGCAGGTGGCACCGGGCGGTTCGCTGCAGTCGCCGTGAGCCTCGCGCCCGCGATGCTGCGGGCATGCGCAGGACGGCGCGGCGATGGGCAGCCACCCTGCGCAGCGAACTAGAGCCCCGTCTCGAGCCCTGCCTGCTTGAGCGCGCGCTTGGCCACGTGGCTGATCACGCTGAAGGCAGCGACGAGCGCCACGATACCGATGCCGAACCACAGCCAGCCCTGATCGCGGATCAGGGCCTGGATGTCGCTTGCGCCCGTGGCCGCGCCCGCCGCGGCGACGCCCGCCGCGGCAATCGTGCGTGGCGTCATGCCGATCGCCGTCCCCGCCATGAACGGCAGCAGCCGGACACCGGTGCTTGCCATGGCGAGGTTGGCGATGGCGAACGGCGAGTTCGGCGGCAGGCGAAGGAGCGCCACGAGCCACATCAGCCGGACCTGGTGCGCACCGACGAGTGCGGTGCGGATTGCGCGGGCCTTGGGCTTTGCGTCGAGCCAGGCCTCGATGCCGCGACCGCTCACGAGCCTTGAGAAGCTCCAGCCGAGCAACGCTCCACCCACGCAGCCGGCGATCGCAGCCGGTGCGCCGAGCGCGAGCCCGAACACCCAGCCACCAAGGATCGCCTGCGCGTAGGTCGGCAGGATGCCGAGCCCGCTCGAGATGGCGAAGAGCAGGATGTATGCGGGGATCCCGCGGGATGGATCCTCCTTGAGCCACTCACCGACGGCGCCGATGTTGGCCAGCAGCTTGAAGCCGATGAGCGGCGGCACCGTGACCCAGGCGATGGCGAGGGCGAACGCGGCATTGCGGCGCGTGGTGGATTCAGCGGGCATGGCATCGAGCGCAGTCACGCGAGGCGGCACGGAGGCCGCGGGATCCGTCGATGGGTCAGGCGTGGTCGTGGGGTCGGTCATGGCAGTGAGAGCTTCATCGGCCCACGAACATGCGCGACGCGAACACGACGAGCACGATGACGAAACCTGTCGCGAGTTTGCGCACCGGCAGCCGGTGCACGAGCGCCGCACCGACGTAGCCGCCCACCACGGCACCGGGCAGCAGGCACGCCGCCAGCAGGGCCTCGTCCTGCAGTCCCGATGGACCGTCGGTGCGCAGGATCGGCACGATGCGCGTGATCGTCGCGAAGATGCTCGTGAGCAGGACCAACGTGGAGCTGGTCGCCACGGTCGATCGCATCGGCAGCCCGCCCAGCATGCGCAGCCACGGCACGGCAAGGATGCCGCCACCGATCCCGAGCAGCGCCGAGAGCACGCCCATCAGCGTGCCGAGCGAGAGCGCCAGCACCGGGATCGGTGCCACGGTCCGGATCGGCGCGCCGGCGTCGGGTTCCTTGCCGCGCCAGAGCACCCACGACTCACGCAGGGCCGTGGCGGCCAGGAAGCAGCCGAACAGGATCTCGAGCACGCGCGCATCAAGGCGCCCGGCGAGGATCGAGCCGATCCACGAACCGACGAGCGCCGCGGGCAGGGCCCAGCGCACCCAGGGCCAATGGACGGTCTTGGTCCGCAGGTGCTTCACGACGCTGCTGCCTGCAACGCTCACGCCCACCGGCAGTGCAGCCACCTGGAAGGTCTTGATCGATGCCCCCGAGAGCATCGTCAGGCCCGGGATGATGACGAGGCCGCCGCCGATGCCGAAGAGTCCTCCGCCGAGGCCGCCGGCCAGTCCGAGCAGCGCGATCTTGGCCGCAAGCGCCGGCTGGTCGGTGATGCTCGTGAGGATGGGCAGCGTGGCGGCAGCGGGATCCACCGCGCGAATGTAGCGGCGCGCGCGGGCGCGGGGTGATCACCGGAATCTCCACCGAACTTCCGGCGGCTTTCCGGGGAGCGGTCCGCGACGGCGTCATGATGGCGCCATGCCTTCCGGGTGCCTGTCGTTCGTCCTGCGCGGCCTCGATGCCCTCGCCGTCGAGGTCGAGGTCACCGTGGCCTCGCGCGGGTTGCCGCACACCACGATCGTGGGCCTGCCCGATGCCGCCGTACGCGAGAGCATCCAGCGTGTGCGCAGTGCGTTGGCGGCGATCGGTCGCGACATGCCGCGCAGCCCGCTCACGATCAATCTGGCGCCGGCGCACCTGCGCAAGGAGGGCCCCGTCTTCGACCTGCCCATGGCGCTCGGCCTGCTCGCCGCGGATGGCGCGTTCGCCAAGGCGGCCTCCGCCGCACCGGCACTCCACGAATGGATGGTCGCGGGCGAACTGGCGCTCGATGGCCGGCTGCGCTCGGTCAGCGGTGCCGTGAGCATGGCCATGGCCGCACGCTCCATGGGCCTTCGGGGCGTGATCGTGCCTGCCGAGAATGCAGCGCAGGCCGCGGTCGTGCGCGGCATCACGGTGCTGGGCGCCACGCATCTGAAGCAGGTGGTCGATCACTTGCGCACAGGGCAGGCCCTCGAACCATTCGAACCGGGGGGCGTGAGCGCGCCCGCCGCTCCTGCGGCACCGGACTTCGGGGCGATCATCGGGCAGGAACTGGCCAAGCGCGCCATGGCCATCGCCGCAGCGGGTGGGCACAACGTGCTGCTCATCGGGCCTGCTGGGTGCGGCAAGACCATGATGGCTCGCGCCCTGCCGGGCATCCTGCCGCCGCTCGATCACGATCAGGCGCTCGAGGTCACCCGCATCCAGAGCGCCGCCGGTCTCTTGCCCGGCGGCGTGTCGCTCGCCGTCGAGCGGCCCGTGCGATCGC
>JASGCG010000063.1 GCA_030054235.1 Bacteroidia bacterium | reverse complement strand
CAGCGAAACGGGGCGGCGCTCGCGGGCGCTCATCACCGCCGCCTCGAGCACGCACTGGGTCTTCAGCGCATCCTCGAAGTCCGGCAGCGGCACGACCGGCTTGGAACCACCGAGCACCATCGCGATGTCGGCCGCCATGCTCACGAAGCCCTGCTCATACCCGATCAGGTGCGCGGGTGGCCAGTAGTTGCCCGCGTACGGATGCACGCCCTCGGTGCACATGATCGTGGTCCAGCCTTGGAGCGCCTTGGGGGCCGTGTTGTCCCACCACTGCAACTCGTTCATGCGCTCGAAGTCGAACTTGATCGAGCCGAGCTCGCCGTTCACCTCGATCTGATTGCGGTTCTTGTTGCCAGTCGCGAGGCGCGTGGCCTCGAAGCTGCCGATGGCCCCGCCGCTGAAGCGCGCGAGGAACAGCACGGCATCATCGACCGTGCTGCGCCCGGTGCGCTTGCCACGGCCTTTCGCACCCTTCCCGCTGATCGCACCACCGGCGGAATCCACGACCGTGCGCTCCTTGACGAACGTGTGCTCGATCGCACCGCTCACCTCGGTGAACTCCTGACCCGTGACGAAGCGCGCCATGTCGATGATGTGCGCATTCAAGTCGCCATGCGCGCCGCTGCCGGCCTGGTTCGCCTGGAAGCGCCACAGGAGCGGCGTGTCGGGGCCGCCCCAATCCTGCAGGTAGCTCGCACGCACGTGGAAGAGCTTGCCCAGCCGACCATCACGGACAAGCTGGTGTGCGAGTGCCACGGCCGGGCAGCGCCGGTAGTTGAACCAGACGAAGGTCTTCTGACCCTTGGCCTTCTTCGCGGCCTTCACCATGGCGCGTGCATCGGCGAGCGTGCCGGCGAGCGGCTTCTCGCACGCCACGTGCTTGCCGGCCTCGAGCGCGGCGATCGACATGTCGGCATGCACATGGTTGGGCGTGCTCACGTCGACCAGGTCGACCTCGGCGTCGAGCACAGCCAGTTGCCACTGCGCCACGCTCTTGCGCCAGCCCCATCGCTTGCCGAACTCGTGCGTCTCGGCCGGGTCTCGGCCAGCCACGGTCACCAGGTCGATCGCCAGCGGCAGGTCGAAGAACGGCCCGGCACTCGCCCACGCATGCGAGTGAGCCTTGCCCATGAACTTCGTGCCGATCAGTCCAACCCCGAGTCGTCCGGTCTTGCGTCGTGCCACGATGGTCTCCTTGGGTCCGCGCTGCGGAGCCGGGGGCTATCCTAGCCCCGACCACTTTCCACGGAGCCCCATCATGAGCGACCTCGAAGCACGCCTGTCCGCCCTCGAAACGCACGTCGAATCCCTCGAGCGCGGTGCGCGGCGATGGCGGCGTGCGACCATGGTGCTCGGCGCGGTGCTCGTGTCGACCTTCGTGCTGGCAGCGACTGCGCTGAACAGCGAGACCATCAAGGCCCGCAAGCTCGAGATCGTCGACGAGGCCGGCAAGGTCGTCATGCTCGCCGACACCACCGAAGGTGCGGGGCGCCTGAGCCTGTGGTCGAGCTCCGGCGCCAACGTGGCGCGCCTGGGTGCCAACGAGCACGGCGGTGACTTCATCATGTGGAACGCACAGGGAAGGGTCGTCGGCAGCATGTACGCCACGGCGCAGGGTGCACGCATCGAGACCAATGCGGCCGACGGCAAGGGAAGCGCCTCGCTCGATGCCGCGACCGGACTCGCGCAGATCGCCCTCACCGATGCCGACAACAAGCCGATCGTGCGCGCCGCGACCGAGCAGGCCGGCGGGGTGCTGCAGGTGCTCGGCTCGAGCGGCCAGCCCGCGGCGTCGATCGGCTCGCGCGCGGGCGGCGGCTTCGTCGTGGTGCAGAACAACGCGGGCTCGGAAGTCGGATCGATGCTCGTGCGCGAGGACGGCACCGGCAAGCTGCTGCTCGCCGACGGCAAGCAGCCCAACATCCTGCTCGAGACGGGTGCCGACGGCGGCGGCGCCCTGCAGCTCCTGCACTCCATCCGCGTCATCGCCGGCCTCGGCGGCACGGCATCGGGTGGCCTCCTGAACTTGATGGGACCGGAAGGTCGCCCCGTCGTGATCCTTGGCCAGGCGAGCAACGCTCCCGGCGGCGCGCTTGCGATCCGCGACAGCGCCGGCGTGCGCGTCGCACGCATCGGCATCGATCCGGACGGCTACGGCGAGATGGCGGTCTACGGCGAAGGCGCCACGCGCAAGAAGGCGCTCAACGCCCGCGACGAATGACCGGCAGGCCCACGACGTGCTGCTGCTCATCGACAACTATGACTCGTTCACCTGGAACCTCGTCCAGCGCTTCGGTGAGATCGATCCGTCGCTGAAGGTCGACGTCATCCGCAACGACGCCATCGATGCGGCGGGCGCGCTGGCGATGGCACCCTCGCACCTGGTGATCTCTCCGGGCCCCTGCACGCCCAAGGAATCCGGTGCGTGCCCGGCGATCATCGCCGCCCTGCGCGGCCGCGTGCCCATCCTTGGCGTGTGCCTAGGGCACCAGACCATCGGCGACCTCCACGGCATGGCCGTCGAGCGCAACGACATTCCGGTGCACGGCAAGACCAGCCAGGTCCATCACGATGGGCGCGGTGTCTTCGCGGGCCTTTCGGATCCATTCGAGGCCACGCGGTACCACTCGCTCGTCGTGCGTCGTGACAGCGTCCCTGCGGACTTCGAGATCAGTGCATGGACCGCACGCGGCGAGGTCATGGGCCTGCGCTGGAGGTCCCCCGCCGGTGCAGCGCCCATGGAGGGCGTGCAATTCCACCCCGAGAGCTTCCTCACGGTCGAGGGGCCGAGGCTCCTTGCGAACTTCCTGGCGATGGGCGCGCGCCGCTGATCGCGTTGCGCGGCGGCGGGACCGCGATCCCGGCCTCGTGCTAGGCTTGGCGGACCATGACTCCCGTGCTGACCGACACCGCCCGCGTGCTCGTGACCTCGACCTCATCCGACGGCATCGTCGTGAAGGTCCCCGGCACGCAGTACCAGCTGTCGTTCCTGCCGCACTGCCCCAAGTGTGCCTTCGTCGCTGGCGAGCGCGTGCATGCGCGCTTCCGGGCCACCGCGCTGAAGATGCACCACGCGAAGGCTGGCGGCATCTTCGTCGAGCCCAGCGAAGGCCACCCGCGCATCGTGCAGGGCCGCGTGATCGCCACCGACACGCGCGCCAACATGGTGCTGGCCGATGTCGTCGTGCCCATGTGGATCGCCGTGCCGCAAGGCCAGGCTGCGAGCGAGTTCGCCACCGGCGACCTGCTGAACTTCTACGTGCAGAGCGGTTCGACGATCGAGCCCGTGCGCTGAATGCTCAGGCCGCCTCGGCGGTGCCCGCCACGCCATCACGCGTGACGTAGAACAGGTTGCGGGTGATCGGGTACGGCAAGCGACGGTAGTCCTCGTCGATGCGACCCATGATGCGATCGATGAACTGCCCGGGACCGCGGCTCATGGCCACGAAGATGTCGCGGGCGGGCGTGGCGACCAGAAAGTCCCCCTTGAGTTCCGGCGCAAGCCGCTCGTGCAGGTGCGTGAGCAGGAGCCGCGCGGCGTCGTAGCCATCGCGCAGGCTCACGACCGCTGCCCTGCCACCGTCGCCTGACTGCATGATCTGGACGTTGAGTTCGGGCGCGTACGAGCCGAGGTTCACGCGCGCCACCTCCTCGAGCTCGTCGGTCGTCAGGCCCCAGCGCACGAGCTGCTCGGTGCTGATGCTGACGGTCATGTCGGGAAGGTCGATCACGAAGACGATCACAGTCCCGTTCACGAAGGGAATGTGCGCGACCTGCTCGCGATCGACCGAATCGAAGATGGACTCCGGCTGGAGCCGCGGCATGATGCGCGGCTTGGCCACCGCCAGCGGCAACGCCGCCGTCGCGAGGAGATCTCCCTCGAAGACCTTCTGGAAGTACGCGCTGACGACCTCGGCTGCCCGCTCGGCATCCTGCATCACCAGGCGATACAGGTTCTCGAGGCCCATCCGCCGGCCATCGACCAGCAGCTTCAGGGCATCGATGACCTCGACCTTGCGGTCGCGCCAGGTGCTCTTGATGTGCTTGGCGATCGCTTCGGTGAACGCAGCTGGTTCGTAGGGGAATCGGTCCATCGTGCCTCCTTCGGGCGCCTTGGGCCCGCTTCCAGATGGACGATCGGTTTCCTTGAGGGGTTCATCAAGGGAAAGTCCCGGAATCCCCGAGAACGCACGCCGTGCAGCCTTGCGTCACAATGCCGGGCATGGGTACCGCCTACGCCAACAGCCACTTCGATCCCGATCTCGCCTTCGGCCCCCGCCGCCCGCGTCCGCTCACGGTGATCGCCGGTCCCTGCGTCCTCGAGGACGACGAAACGAACCTGCGCATCGGGACCACCATGCGCGATGCATGCCACGCCCTGGGCTTCGCGTACGTCTTCAAGGCCAGCTTCGACAAGGCGAATCGTTCCAGTGCATCGAGCCCGCGCGGCCCCGGGATCGAGCGAGGCTGCGACATGATCGCCGCGCTGCGCGACCGGCTCGGGGTGCCCTCGACGACCGACATCCACGAACCGCACCAGGCGGCGCGTGCGGCGCAGGCGGTCGACATCCTCCAGATCCCTGCCTTCCTCTGCCGCCAGACGGATCTGCTGCTGGCCGCGGCCGAGACCGGTCGCGCCGTCAACGTGAAGAAGGGGCAGTTCATGGCCCCCGGGGAGATGCGCAACGCCGTGGCCAAGGTGCGCGAAGGCGGAGCGCGGCACATCATGCTGACCGAGCGTGGGACCTTCTTCGGCTACCACCGGCTGGTGAACGACTTCCCGGGGCTCCAGGACATGGCCGACCTGGGGGTGCCGGTGTGCTTCGACGTCACCCACAGCACGCAGCTTCCCGGCGCCGAGGGCGCCATGACCGGCGGCCGGCCTGATCGCGCCGCCCTGCTCGCCCGCGCCGCCGTGGCCGCGGGCGTGGATGCGGTCTTCCTCGAGTGCCATCCCGAACCCGCCCGCGCGTTCAGCGACAAGGCGACCTGCCAGCCCTTGGCGGCAGCGACGAAACTGCTGGAAGAACTTGCACGGATCCGCTCGGTGGTGGTCGATGCATACACTTCGTGACGATGAAGTGTGACCAGTGCGACAAGCCTGCCGTCGTGCACGAGACGGTGATCACCGCCGGCGTGCAGACGACGGTGCACCTCTGCGCCGAGCACGCCATGGTGCAGATGCACCACGTGCCCGCCAGCGCACCGATCGCCGAGCTGCTGGCCGCCCACCTGACTGGACAGCGTCACCAGCCTGCCTGCGGCGGCTGCGGCATGACGCTCGCTGAGTTCCGCAAGCACAACCTTGCCGGCTGCTCGGCCTGCTTCGACGCCCTGTCACCGGTGATCGACCAGGCCATCCAGCGTGCGCAGGGCGGTGCCACCGCACATTGCGGCCGCGCACCGGCCCGTCGAGATGATGCCGAGGCCCGCCAGGCCTATCGCGCGCGCCTGCTGAGCGACCTCGAGCAGGCCGTCGCCGCCGAACGCTACGAAGTCGCCGCCCAGGTCCGCAACGCGTTGCGCGAGGTGGATGGCATCACGGGGCAGCAGGCATGAAGCCGATCGAGAACGGCGGCCCGTGGCTTGGGCCGCTCGGTCGCGACGCCGACGTCGTCGTGGCCAGCCGTGTGCGACTGGCCCGCAACCTCGCCGGGTTCCCCTTCACCAACCGAGCCTCCACGACCCAGCGACGCGAAGTCGTCTCGATGGTCCGTGACCGCGCGCAAGGCGCGGCATGGGGCCGCATGCTCGGATGGATTGACCTGCAGGCGTGCCCTGCCGAGCAGCGGACGCAGATGGTCGAGCGGCACTTGGTGAGCAAGCAGTTCGCGGCTTCGGATGCCCCGCGTGCCGTCGGCATCTCGGCCGACGAAACGCTCTCGGTCATGGTCAACGAGGAAGACCACCTCCGCATCCAGGCGATGTACTCGGGCCTTCGCATCGATGAGTGCTTCGCCGCAGCCACCGCCTTCGACCGAGGGGCCGAGTCGGCGCTCGACTTCGCGTGGCACCATCGCTGGGGCTATCTCACCGCCTGCCCGACCAACGTGGGCTGCGGCATCCGCGTCAGCGTGATGCTCCACCTGCCGGCCCTGCGCCTGACGTCCGAGCTCGATCGCGTGCGCCGCGCCGCCAAGGACCTGCACCTGGCGCTGCGTGGCTTCCACGGCGAGGGCTCCGAGCCGATGGGCGACTTCTACCAGCTCAGCAACCAGATCACGCTCGGCATGCGGGACGAGGAAGTCGTCGGCGAACTGCGTGATCGCATCATCCCGCAGGTGATCCGCTACGAACGCCTCGCGCGCGAGACCTACCGATCGAAGGCCCCCGCCGCCGCGCGCGACCGATTCATCCGCGCCGCAGCGCTGCTCACGCACGCGCGCCTCATGCCGCTCGATGAAGCGATGAAGCTCCTCGGCCGGCTGCGGCTCGGCATCGCCAGCGGCCTGACGGAAGCGATCGACTCGACGCTCGTGCATCGCCTGCTCCTGCAGGTCCAGCCAGCCCACTTGGCCCTGGCACGACCGAGCGATCCGATGGAGACGCTCGAGCAGCAGTCGGCCGCGCGGGCGACGCTCCTGCGTGATGCCCTTGCACCGCTGCGTGCCTCGATCGGCTGAGCACGTCGCCCATCGACCCGGCGCCACCGACTGATCGGGCGCGACAGCGACGACGTCAGCGTTGTTTCAGCGACGCCGCGGCCGCGTCAGCGTGCGCTGCGAAGTCGGCATCCTTGACCGAGATCCCTCCCACGTCGTGCGTCGACAGGCTCAGCGTGACCTTGGACCATCGCACGAGGATGTCGGGATGATGCTGCACGCGTTCGGCGTGCTCCGCGATGCCGTTGACGAAGGCCATCGACTGCACGAAGTCGACGAACGTGAAGGTGCGCTGGATGCACTCGCCGACGCGCGACCATTCAGGAAGCCGGCTGAGCGCTGCGTCGATTTCGGCGTCGGAGAAACGGTGCATGCAAGGACTATATTCGTCGTCGATGGCACCGACCGTCACGCGCCTGGCGCCGAGCCCGACCGGCCACCTGCACCTGGGGCATGCCTGGAGTTTCCTCTGCACCTGGGCCCTCGCACGCACCCACGGATGGTCGATCAGGCTGCGCCTGGAGGACCTCGACGCCTCGCGGGCCTCGGCCGAGGCACGGACCGACGCGCTCTGGTGCCTGCAGTGGCTCGGCGTGGATTGGGACGGTGAGCCCGAGCTGCAGTCGGACCACGCGGATCGCCATCGTCGAGCGATGCATGCGCTTGCGGCCCGCGGCCTCGTCTTCGAGGCGCCTCACTCGCGTGCGCAGGTTCGAGCGGCCAGTGCGGCGACCGCCGAACCCAGTGAAGCCAACGCGCCCAACGAGGGCGATGCCGTGCTTCGCTTCCCGCCGTCCCTGCGTCCGCCTTCGGGCACGGCGTGGGGCTTTCGGAGCGACGCGTGCAACCATCGATTCGCCTGCGCAGCCGGTCCGCGCACGATCCATGATGAACTGCATGGCGATCGCACGCTCGATCCCTCCACGGTCTGGGGCGATCCCTTGGTCTGGATGAAGGCCGGCGTCCCGAGCTACCACCTCGCCGTGGTGGTCGATGACCTTGCCGCCGGCGTGACCGAGGTCGTGCGCGGCGAGGACCTCCTCGACAGCGCGGTGCTGCAGTCCGTCCTGATCGAGGCCCTGGGCGGCACGCGCCCCCGCTGGTGGCACCTGCCGCTGGTCGTCGACGAGACCGATCGTCGACTGGCCAAGCGGCACGATGCGCTCTCGTTGCGCGCGCTCGCTGCTGCGGGCGCGACACCCGGGCGCGTGCGCC
>JASGCG010000062.1 GCA_030054235.1 Bacteroidia bacterium | reverse complement strand
TACGCGCCCGGTCGACGAGGGCAAGGACTCCGACGACTCCAAGGGCAACGACACCGAGGAGGCGCCGACGACGGAGGTCTCGCGATGAGCGTTCCCTCGCTCCAGGATCCCACCAGCGCCATCGAGAAGCGCGACCGCTGCGGCGACCTGCCGCACCGTCCGCGCGTGCTGCTGGGCAAGATGGGCCTCGACGGCCATGACCGCGGCGTCAAGCTGATCGCGCGCGTGCTGCGCGATGCGGGCGTGCACGTGATCTACAGCGGGCTCTGGCAGACGCCGCGCAGCCTGGCGATCGGCGCTCGCGACGAGGACGCCGATGTCATCGCCTGCAGCATGATGAGCAACTCGCACCTGGTGCTCGTGCCCAAGCTGCTCGACGAATGCCGCGCGCTCGGTCGCCCCGACATGCCCGTGAACGTCGGAGGCATCATCCCCCAGGAAGATGTGCCGACCCTGCTTTCCGCAGGCGTGCGCCGCATCTACCACACCGGGACGGGCATGGAAGAGATCGTGCAGAGCGTGCGCGAGTGCGTGCGCGCCTACGCGCCGCTGCAGTCGCC
The DNA here is from genome assembly GCA_030054235.1 of Bacteroidia bacterium. Taxonomy (GTDB): domain Bacteria; phylum Planctomycetota; class Phycisphaerae; order Phycisphaerales; family SM1A02; genus SYIB01. Next base: position 7,279 of record JASGCG010000062.1, on the reverse strand, counting down.
GTCGACCAATGCCGTCCTCGCGCGCCAGATCAGCCTGGCCCACGCTGGCTCGCTCCCCGCGGGGACAACGCTGCGCCGACCGGCGCGCGTGGTCGGCATCACCGGATCGCCGGGTGCCGGAAAGAGCACGCTGGTGGCAGCCCTCGCCGCCGAGGCCGTACGCCGCGGGGAATGCGTGGCCGTCGTGGCGTTCGATCCCATGAGCCCGATCACGGGTGGTGCGCTGCTCGGTGACCGCCTGCGCGTGGACTTCAACGCCGTCGACGAGAAGGTCTTCTACCGCAGCCTGGCGATCGTGGGCGAGGACTACCGCAGCCTGCCGCAGATCACGGGCCTGATCGGCGCCGCGGGCTTCGACACCCTGATCGTCGAGACCGTCGGGGCCGGCCAGAACGACGTCGCCATACGCGAGCACGTGGACCGCACCGCGGTCGTGGTGGTGCCGGGCATGGGCGATGCCGTACAGATGGACAAGGCCGGCATCCTCGAGATCGCCGATCTCTTCGTCGCCAACAAGGCCGACCACGCCGGCGAAGCCAAGCTCGTGCGCGAACTGCTCGACATCGCCTCGGGGCGTCGCATCCTCGAGACGATCGCCACGCAGGGCAAGGGCATCGTCGAGCTCTACGAGGCGCTGCTTGCAGCCTGAGTTCGCGTCGTTCGCGATGGAGCGATCGTGGTGACCGCCCTGCTCATCAGCCTCGGCATCATTGCCGCGCGCCTGGTGGATGTGTCGATCGGCGTGGTGCGCACCGTCGCGATCGTGCAGGGCCACAAGGGCCGCGCGTTCGTGCTGGCGTTCGTCGAGGTGCTCGTGTGGGTGCTCGTCGTGAGCAAGGTCATCCTGACCGTGCAGGACCACCCGTGGTATGCGATCCCCTACGCGCTCGGCTTCGCGCTGGGCAACTGGCTCGGCATGGTCGTCGAGGCACGCATGGCCAGCGGGCACTCGGTCGTGCGTGTCTTCACGCGCAAGGGCGACGAGATGGCCGCGACGCTGCGCGACCAGGGCATCACCGTCACCGTCTTCGACGGCCGGGGGCGCGATGGTCCCGTGCAGATGCTCTTCATCGAGACCCGTCGTCGTGGATCCAAGCGGGTTATTGAACTTGCACGAGGCGTGGACCCGACCTGCTACCACGTGGTCGCGGACATCAAGAGCACGAGCGCGAGCGCGCACTGAGGTCCGCGCGGTCCGCGCATGAAGGCCCGGACGACGCACCGCGCGACCGCAGGTTGGGCGGCCTGCACCGCTACACTTCGCGCCCCATGTCCACCGTCAACCTGCCCCGGAACACGAATCAAGCCCTCGGCATCGGCCAGTACGCGATCGACTTCATGAAGTCGGGCGAGCCCGCCGAGTCGGTCCTCACCCGCACCAAGCTCTTCCACGCCGATGCGGTGCTCTGCGGCCTGAGCGCGATCGCGCTGGGCACGAACGCGCCGGTGCTGCTGCGCGAGGAAGCGCTGCGCTACAAGAACAAGAAGCACGGTGCGACGGTCTTCGGCAGCTCCAAGCGCGTCCAGCCGGAGAAGGCGATCGTCGCCAACAGCGCCGCCGTGCGCGAGTGGGATTCCAACGGCACCAACTTCGGCTTCAACCCCGGTCTCGGGCATACCGCCGGCGAGTTCGGCCACAACGACTTCTATCCCGTGCCGATCGCCGCGGCCCAGATCATGGGCCTCGATGGCGCCACCGCGCTGCGCGGCATGGTTTGCCTCGATGAGATCCGAGGACGGCTGGCCGAGGTCTTCAGCCTCAAGACCTACAAGATCGACCACGTGGTGCACGGCGCGATCGCCAGCGCCGCGACCTACGGCGCCATGATGGGCGCAACCGCCGAGCAGATCGAGAGCGCGATCGGCATGTTCGTGGCGCACCACATTCCCTGGCGCGCGATCCGCGCCGGCAAGCAGCTCAGCGACTCCAAGGGCGCGAGCGCCGCGATCAGCACCGAGGCCGCGATCCTGTGCATGCGCCGCAGCATGCAGGGCTTCCTCGGGCCGCGTGACATCTTCCGCAACCCCGAGAGCATGTTCCGCCAGTTCATGAAGACGCAGGGCGACAGCCCCTTCGACCTCGTGCTCGGCTTCTCGGGCGACGACTTCGCCGTCATGGGCATGCACTTCAAGCTGGGCCTCTACGAGCACCAGAGCGCGGGCGCGCTCCAGGCGATCATCGACCTGGCCTTCGCCAACCGCGACATCCTGCAGAAGCCCGGCACCATCAAGTCGATCCGCATCGTGGCCTACGAACCGGCCTTCGGCATCATCGGCGATCCGGCCAAGCGCGATCCCAAGACCCGCCAGAGCGCCGACCACAGCATGGTCTACATCGTCAGCACGCTGCTGCGGAAGGCGATCGAGGCCGCCGCGCAGGACGGCGCCGAATCGATCGGTGCGGCCAACGACGACTGGTGGAAGCGCCTGATGCTCGGGCCGCACGACTACTCAGCCGACGCGATCAAGAATCCGCGCACGCGCGAGCTCATGGCGAAGATCGACTTCGCCCACGGCGGCGAGGAGTACGACCGGCGCTACCCGGACGGCATTCCCACGTCGGTCGTGATCGAGACGACCGATGGCCGCACGCTCGACAGCGGGCTCGTGATGTACCCGGCCGGCCATGCGCGCAACACGACCGCCGACCTGCGCGGGATCCTCAACGCGAAGTTCCGCCTTCTCGGCTCGCTCGGCCTGGCCAAGCCATCGCGGCTCGTCGAGCGCCTCATGGCGATCGATGCGCTCTCGGCCAAGCAGGTGTCGAAGCTCCACGACTTCGACATCCTGGACCGCGGCCGGTTCGAGTGATCGTGATCGGGTGGTGCGCGGGCGCCGATTGGTTCCAGTGAGGGCCAATCGTCAGCGATGGCGCATCGTCAGCGCAGGGCGCGCAGCCTCATGCCGCCCTGCTGCCGCTCGAACTCAATGGCGTCGAACTTGAACTGCCCGTGCAGGTGCGGCGTGAGCTGCAGTTCGATCGTCTTCGGGCCGGTAGCACGCGTGATGACGTCCGAGCTGAACATCCCGTAGTTGGTGCGGTTGAGGAACTCCATCACGGCGCTGCGCTGCTCATCCAACCACGCCGCGAACGCAGGCTCCCCGCCACGCGCATCCCACTCCTTGCGCGCTTCCTTCGTCAGCATCTGCGCGTAGAACGGCGGGTACTCGCGGTTGCGGATCGCATTCTGCAGGTGCGCGATGACCTGCGATGGCGTGAACGCACGCAGCTCGATGGTCCCATCCGTGTGCTCGATGCGCAGTTCAAGGGCGGGCCCTCCTCCATCGGTGGCACCCACCCCCGGCACGGGCGCATCGCCCGTCGGCGTCACGACCTCGGTCGAGCCGAACTTGCCCGAAGCCACGGCAGGCCGATCGCGATAGACCACCCGCGTGCCATCAGGCAGCGTGTGGTCGACTTCATCCTTGGCGCGGTCACTGAGCGGGTTGCGGTAGCGGTACTCGATGCGCTCGGCGGCACATGCCGCGGCGAACGCTGCCGAAGCCAGCATGATCCACCTCATCCGCGCGCTTCCGCTTGGATCGGCAGGCGATCCGGCAGGTCGCGACCCGGCGTCCACGCCAGTCGCACGCGCCAGGAGGGATTCGGCTCGGGTGCATCGCTGCGCCAATGCGTGCCGCGGCTCTCGGTGCGCTCGAGCGCTGCGCGTGCCATGAGGTGCGCCACCGTCAACAGGTTCTGGGCTTCCCAGCCCGATGGCCGCTCGAACACCGCGTGCAAACCATACCGACCCCAGAACTCGATCATCTTGAGGACGTCCTCGAGCCGCGTGGCCGAGCGCTGCACGCCGACATTGCGCCACATGGCGCTTCGAAGGCTCGCGCGGATGTCGGCAACGTCGAGATCGCCTCGCTCGGGGACGTCGATGCGGCTGTCGGTGTGCACCGGCACGGGATCGGGCAACGCATCCGCGGCGATGGCGTGGGCCACGCGCCGCCCGAAGACAAGACCGTCGAGCAGGCTGTTGCTGGCCAGCCGATTGGCGCCGTGCACGCCGTTCGATGCACTCTCGCCACAGGCATACAAGCCGCGAAGGCTGGTGCGACCGGAAAGATCGGTGAGCACGCCGCCGATCGTGTAATGCGCCGCGGGGTTCACCGGGATCAGCTCGCGCGACGCATCGAGCCCGAAGCCCGCCAGCATGCGATCGAGCCCCGGGAAGCGCCGCGCGAAGAAGCCGGGCTCACCCCCACCCAGATGCCGGCAGTCAAGGAACCCATGGCTCTGGCCGGTGCGCGCCAGGTGCTCGACGATGCCACGGCTCACGATGTCGCGCGGCGCGAGCTCCCCCATGGGATGCACGCCCTGCATGAACCGCGTGCCGGAGGCATCGACGAGCCAGGCCCCCTCGCCGCGCACCGCCTCGCTGATGAGGTGGCGCGGCGCACCCGCGACGTAGAGGCTCGTGGGGTGGAACTGCATGAACTCCAGGTCGGCCACCGCTGCACCGGCACGCCAGGCCATGGCGACGGCATCGCCCGTGGCCACCTTCGGATTGGTGGTCTCGCGATACACCTGCCCCGCGCCGCCGCACGCGAGCACGATCGCCCGGGCCCAGACGATCTGCAGGCCGAACCGCGGATGCCACGTGAGCACGCCGGCCGCCCGGCGCTCGCCCGCGTCCTCACGCGTCAGGACATCGAGTGCAAAGCACCGGTCGAAGAGCCGCACCGAACCCAGCGCGCGCACCTTGGCGATGAGCGCAGCAGCCAGCGCCGCCCCGGTCGCATCGCCATCGGCATGCACGATGCGGTCCTGTCGATGACCGCCCTCGCGCCCAAGGCTCACGGTGCCGTCGGCGTCTCGGTCGACCCGCATCCCCCATTCGATCATCTGCTCGACTTCACCCGGCCCCTCGCGCACCAGGACCGACACGGCCTCGGGATCGCACAGTCCGGCGCCCGCCTCGAGGGTGTCCGCCTCATGCTGGGCGATGCTGTCGTCGGCGCTGCGGACGGTGGCGATGCCGCCCTGCGCCCAGCTCGTGCTCGACAGGTCGAGCGACTCCTTCGCGAGCACGATCACGTCGCCGTGCGACGAGGCCTCGATCGCGCATCGAAGGCCGGCGACGCCGCTGCCGACGACGAGCGTGTCCGTGAAGATCTGCGGCAGCAACGAACTGCGGAACGGGATCAGGTGCCGACGCTGGATCGCGAGGGCGGTCACGGCGTTTGGCCCGGGGCCGAAGCCCCCTCCTTCGCCGCAGCATCGTTGGGCGCAACGACATCGCGCGCCGGCTCGAACGCAGCAGGCAACGCGAAGTCCGCGAGCCAGACCTGGCTCGTGTTCTCGGGGCCGCGCTTGCTCGTCCAGATCATGCGGCGGCCATCGGCGCTGAAGGCGGGCAGCACGTCGGCGCCCGCTGCGTGCGTCACACGGACCTTGGTCGAGCCATCGCGCTGCATGGGCATGCCTGCACCGGTCGTCCAGCGGGCGCTGTCGATCAGGAACACCTCGTAGTTCTGATGGCCGAGCTCGCTCGTGGCGTAGGCCATGGCCGTCGAGCCCGGGTGCCAGAACGGCCCCCAGTTGACGGTGTCGCCCATCGTGAGCTGGTGCACGCGGCTCACGCCGAGGATGCGGCCATCGGCCGTGCGATCGAGGTCGCCCACGAACAGCTGCAGGTGGCCATCACCGGTCCGATCGCTGCGAAAGCAGATGCGCGACGCATCCGGGCTGAAGAACGGACCGCCGTCATAGCCCGGCTCACGCACGAGCGGCGTCGTCGCTCCGGTCTGGAGATCGAGCGAGTACAGGTCGCCCTGCCCCGTGGCGAGTGAGCAGTAGATGAGGTGACGGCCATCGGCACTCAGGTTGCCCTCGGCGACGTAGGCGCTGCCATCACCGACGAGCGTCCTGAGGTCGGCCGGCGTGATCTCGCTGCCCTTGGCGCGGCCCTTGAGATCGAGCGAGACGATCCGCATCTCGGGCGGGAAGCTCCATCGGTACCGGCCCGTGCCGCGCTGGTAGCCGGGCGAGTTGCTGGCGGTCGGTGCAACGAGCGTGGTCGCGAAGATGATCCGATCGGGATCCTTCGGGTCGAACCAGCCACAGGTGTTCGCACTGCCCTTCGGGCTGATGATCCAGCTGTTGGCCAGGGTCGGCTTGCCATCGGTACCGATGACCAGGTCAGCAAGCACCATCGCGTAGTGATCATCCGGCGCCTTGCCGGCCTCGGGCTGCGGCACACCTTGGAACAGCACACGCTTGCCCGACGGATCGATGTAGTTCTCGCCCGCCCGCACCCAGTCGCGCCCGAACGTGAGCTGCACGGCGTTGGTCAGGATCGGCGCCTCGGCAGAGGCCCAGTCGGCGGCAGGATTCGATGGATCGGTCGCTGGCGGGGACGCATTCGCGGGAGATCCCGCGGCTCCCGTCGGCGCCGTCGCGCCCGTCGGCGAGATCGTCCCAACCTCCCTCACGGAGCCGGTGCTGGTTCCGGTACAGGCGGCAAGCACGACAGGAGCAAGAAGCATGATCGATCGGTTCATGGTGCAATGGGCGCCGTGGCGCAGCACGCAAGTGTAGATCAGCCCCTTCCCGAGGGCATCGGGTTTCGCGTCCTCTGGAGCGACCGTTCGCTGCTCGTGCTGGACAAGGACAGCGGGCTGCTCAGCGTGCCGGGCATCGGCGAGGACAAGGCCGACTGCCTGGCCAGCCGTGCGGCACGATGCTTCCGTGGCGCGCGGATCGTGCACCGGCTCGACCGCGACACCAGCGGGTGCATCGTCATGGCGCTCGACGCGAGGACGCACCGCGAGCTCAGCGTGCAGTTCCAGGATCGCACGGTCAGCAAGGCCTACGAGGCGCTGGTCCACGGCATCGTGGCGGACAGCGAGGGTCTGATCGACCTGCCGCTGCGCAAGGACCTGGTCAACACGCCACTGCAGGTCGTGGACCATGTGCATGGCCGTTCCGCGCAGACGAGCTGGCGGGTGATGTCACGCGATGCCGAGCGCAACACCACACGCTTGGAACTCCTGCCGCGCACCGGCCGCAGCCACCAGCTGCGCGTGCATTGCCGCGAGCTCGGGCACGCGATCCTTGGTGATGACCTCTACGCGCTGCCGGCGGTGCGCGCGATGGCGCCGCGACTCTGCCTCCACGCACGCTCGGTGGGGTTCACGCATCCCACGACAGGTGAGCGCATGAACATCGAGTGCCCGACGCCCTTCTGAGCGCCGTAGCGCGTGATCTTGCAGTCGTCCTCCCGCGACCTCGGGTTCCGGCTGCGCGGACGCGCGCGCTGCACCCGGC
>JASGCG010000061.1 GCA_030054235.1 Bacteroidia bacterium | reverse complement strand
GGTTACCGAAGCGATCGGAAGTGCGGTTCCATCGAGCACGACGTCCAGGCTGGCCATGCCCGCAGGATAGTGGTGCAGCTCGCAGGCTCCCGGGCCGCTTGCGCGGCCAGTCGCCAGCGCGTACCACACGAGCCATGAAGGACGCGGTCATTCGCTTTGGCAGCATCGGCATCGCCGTGGTGTTGGCGGTTGTGGCGGGGCTGGCGTGCGCGTCCCTCGCGTCGGATGCGCGCGGCGTGGTGCCCGTGATCCCTCAGGCTTCGGTAAATCTCGCGGGGTGGGTCGCCGTCGCGGCGCTCTGGCTCGTCGCGTGGTTCGTGGCGCTCGGTGTGGGCAAGGCGGTCAATACGGCCGTTGGCCTCTTCGCCGGTGGCTGCGTGCTCGGCGTCTACGCGATGCGATCGGGCACCGTGCTCGATGCAGCCTTCGATGCGGCATCGCCCACGAGCATCGCGGTGGTCTCGATCGTCTACGCCGTGCTGGCGGGCGTGCTCTCGTGGTCGACCTTTGCGTTTGCAGGGCCTCTGCCGGACATGCCAGCGGACCCCGAAGAGCTTCCAGAGCACGGTTTCGGGGCGTTTCGCCCTCGACAGCTCGTCGCGGCGCTTGCCGCGATCGCGGCGGTCGTCGTGGTGGTCTTCATGGCCCGGACCGACTCCAAGGGCCAGGCGATCGGTGCCATGACCTTGGGCGCGATGCTCGCCGCGATGCTCGCCCGCAGCATCCGGTCCCGCACGCAGCCGGTCGTGGTCTTCGCGGCGCCGGCGCTCGCGCTTGGGTTGGCGCAGCTGGCGCTCTCGTTCTCGTCCGGTGCGGGCTTCGATGACGACATCGTCCGCGGGACCGTCGCCCCGGTCCTTCGCCTGATGCCCATGGATCTTGCCGCGGGGAGCCTGTGCGGCGTGGCGCTCGGCTACGGCATGACCAAGTCCGGCGGTGCCGACGAGGCCGACGACGACTGAACCCAGTCGCGTGCCGTCCGGCCGTATGCTCGGCCGCATGAGCCTCGCTGTCACCGGAACCATCGGGATCGACACCGTCTACACGCCTCGTGAACGCCGCGAAGGCGTGCTCGGCGGCAGCGCCGCCTACTTCGCCGCCGGCGCGAGCTTCCTCTCGCCCGTGCGACTCGTCGCGGTCGTCGGCGACGATTGGCCGAGCACGCACCGCGATGCGCTTGGCCGCTTCACGGGGATCTGCACGCAAGGCCTCGAGACGCGCACCGGAAGCCGCACGTTCTCCTGGGGCGGTCGCTACTTCGAGGATGTCAACCAGCGCGAGACGCTCTTCACCGAAGTCGGCGTGCTGCAGGAGGCGCCTCCGCGCGTGCCCGATGCCTACCGCGATACGCAGTTCGTGTTCCTGGGCAACACGCACCCCGCCGTGCAGGCGGACTTCATCGATCAGTTCCCGCAGCGCAAGCTCGTCGTCTGCGACACGATGGATCTCTGGATCAAGACGGCGCACGGCGAGCTGCTGTCGCTCCTCAAGCGCGTTGACGGTGTCGTGCTCAACGACACCGAAGCGCACGAACTCACCGGGATCCGCAATGCGGTCAGCGCGGCGCGGCACATCACCACGCTCGGCCCGACCTTCGCGGTCGTGAAGAAGGGTGAGCATGGCGCAGTCCTCGTGCATCGCGACGGCGTGGCCGTGCTGCCTGCGTTCCCGGCGCCCGAGGATCGCGTGATCGACCCGACCGGTGCCGGTGACAGTTTCGCCGGCGGCATGATGGGGCACCTCGCGCGCCTGGGCCGCACGGATTTCAAGGCGATCCGTGATGCCCTGTCGTGGGGGACCGTGGTCGCGAGCTTCACGATCGAGTCCTTCGGCCCCGAGCGCCTGCAGGCGCTCACCCACGCGGAGCTCAACGAGCGGCACGAACACTTCCGCAGCGCGCTCGGAGTCGGCTCGTGACGCTCCGTCGTCTGCTGCTCGGCGTTGCGCTCGTCACGGGGTTCGCCGCGTCGGCCGCGGCCGACTGGATCCCGTTCGATCGCTTGCCCAATGCGGACAAGGTGCAGAAGGCGCGTCAGCAGTGGGGCAACCCGCGTGGCGCCACGCCTGAAGAGGTCCGCTGGACCGCATCCACCGCGTACATGCTCCGCGATGGCGCGTGGAGTGCGATCGATCGATCCACCGGCAAGCGCGAGACGATCCGGGACAAGGACGTGCCCGAGTCGGCCGTGCGTGGCGGTCGGTCGGCGGCGAGCGATGGTCCCGGCGTGGCGCGTGGGCGCCAGCGCACGAGCGAGCCATCGCCCGATGGCGAGCGCGTGGCGATCCACGAAGGGGGCCATGTGTTCATCACGCGTGGCGCGCAGCGCGACCGCATCACGCCGGATGCGCCTGCAGGCGTGAAGTTCGGCATCGCGAGCTGGGTCTATGGCGAGGAACTCGACCAGAAGTCGGCGATGTGGTGGCATCCGCAGTCGTCGGCGCTGGCCTACTACTCCTTCGATGAATCGAAGGTGCCCGAATTCCTGCTCTCGACCGAACTGACCAAGCAGCGGCCGGGCCTGGACCGCGAGCGATATCCCAAGCCTGGCGATCCGAATCCGATCGCGGGGCTCTCCATCTACAGCATCGTCACCGGGCGCACGACGCAGGTGAAGGTGGGCGACGCCGACCAGTACGTCTACGGCGTGCAGTGGACTCCCGACGGCAAGGACCTGCTCTTCCATCGCCTCAACCGGCTGCAGAACCGCTTGGAGCTCTGCTTGGCCGACCCGGCGACCGGCGAGGTGCGCGTGGTGCTCGTCGAGGAGCAGCGCTGCTACCAGAACCACTTGCCGAAGTTGCGGTTCCTGGCCAAGGAGCCGCGCAGCTTCCTCTGGGAATCCGAGCGCACCGGCTACGCGCACTTCGAACGGCGCTCGCTCGATGGCGGGGAGCCGGTCGTCCTGACCAAGGGTGAGTTCGCCATGCGCGAGATCCACTGGATCGACGAGGACGCGGGCACGCTCTGGTGCATCGGGTACAGCGGGAAGGTGGCGATCAATCCGCATCTGTGGCGCGTGGCACTCGATGGTTCGGGCGGCAACGAGGTGACCACCTCCGACATGCACTGGAGTTCGTTTAGCGTCGCACCCGACGGCGGGCACGTGATTGCGGTTGAGCAGTCTATCGACAGTGCACCGCGCACCGTGCTGGTAGCCAAGGATGGCAGTCGCGTGGCCGTGGTCGCCGAGCGCAAGGGCGATGCGATTGCCGAGAAGGGCTGGCCGCGCCCCGAGCTCCTGCAGCTCAAGGCCGCCGACGGCACGACCACGCTCTATGGCACGCTGCACAAGCCGAAGGACTGGAAGGAGGGCACCCGGTTGCCGGCGGTCGTGCAGGTGTACGGTGGCCCGTTCTTCCGCACCGTCGAGAACACCTATGACCCGGTCGAACCGCTCTGCGAGTTCGGCGTGCTGGTGGTGAAGGTCGACAATCGCGGCACGCCGGGCCGCGGCAAGGCCTTCGAGGATGCCACCTACCTCAACCTCGGCATCGCCGACTTGGATGACCAGGCCGCAGCGATCCGCCAGCTCGTGGACCGCGGCCTGGTGGACCGCGAGCGCGTGGGGATCACCGGGTTCTCCTACGGTGGCACCATGAGCGCGCTGGCGCTCCTGCGCTATCCCGAGGATTTCGCGGTGGCGGTCGCCGGCGGTGCCGTCACGGACTGGAACAACTACGACTCGATCTACACCGAGCGCTACCTGCGCACGCCTGCCGAGAATCCCAAGGGGTACGAGCAGTCGAGCTGCGTGCGCCTGGCCGGCAACCTCAAGGGGAGCTTGCTGATCGTCCACGGGATGGTGGATGACAACGTTCACCCCGCCAACGCATGGCAGCTCGCCGATGCACTCCAGTCCAAGGGCAAGCCCTTCGACATGATGCTTTTTCCCAACAGCGGTCACGGCATCTGGAGCCCCTCGTACGAGTCGGTCACGTGGAGCCACCTGCTGCGCGGGCTGGGCTTGGCGAACTGATGCCATCGGCGTCCAAGCGCCGATGATGCAGCCCATGGCACGAGCGCTTCCACCGGATCGAAGCCACGTCGGCACCGAGCAGCGGCACCCGGGCTCCATGGAGTTCGATGCGCTCTCGGTGCAAGGCTGCATCGAGGTGCTCGCCGGCGACCAGCAGCGGGCCATCGATGCCGTGCTCGCCGCGGCGCCCGCGATCGCCGCGTTCGTCGGCGAGTTGATCCCGCGCATGCTGTCGGGCGGGCGCCTGCTCTACGCCGGCGCGGGCACGAGCGGCCGGCTCGGTGTGCTCGATGCAAGCGAGTGCCCGCCGACCTTCCGTTCGCGGCCCGACCAGATCATCGGCGTCATCGCCGGTGGCGATTCGGCGCTGCGCACGTCGAGCGAGCGCATGGAAGATGACCCGCACGGGATCGCCGCTGAGTTCGATCGGCTCGCGATCGGTGCCCTGGATGCGGTGGTCGGCATCGCTGCCGGGGGCACGACGCCGTATCCCCGCGGAGCGGTGACCTTGGCCAAGGAACGTGGTGCGCTCACGGCGTTCCTGTCCTGCGCACCGTGCACGGCACCCAAGGGCTGCGATCATCTGTTGCTCGTTGACACGGGGCCGGAGGTCATCACAGGGTCCACACGGCTCAAGGCAGGGACGGCGACGAAGCTCGCACTCAACTGCATCACGACCACGCTCTTCACCAAGCTCGGCAAGGTGCACGGCAACCTCATGGTGGATCTGGCCGCCACCAACGACAAGCTCGTCGATCGTGCGGTGCGGATCATGCGGACCCAGCACCCCGAACTCTCGCGCGAGCAGGGGGCTGCGTTGCTCGAGGCTGCAGGCGGCAGCCTGAAGGTGGCGCTGGTGATGCACGCACGCGGGCTTGATCGCAGCCAGGCCCAGGCACGGCTCGATGCGGCGCGGGGAGTTCTGCGCGCAGCTATCGACCGCTAGGCATCACCATCCGCTGGGCATCGCGATCGAGGCCTGCCTGCAGCCAGAGCATCGTGGTGGCGCAGGACGTGGGCGCGTCATGCCGTTCCATGAGAGGCACGCAGTCCCACAAAGCGACGGACCCCGCGTTCATCACGCGGGGTCCGGTCGGTTCGCTTGCTCACAGGCGTTGCCGCCTGGCATCATCCTGCCGCCGCGCAAGCACGGTGGCGGGCGAGTGCCTTCATCAGACGATGTGCTGCGTGAAGGTCTTCAGCGCGCGCACGCGCACCTTGCGCGACGCGGGCTTCGACTTGGTGATGTACTCCTTGCCGGTCAGCGGGTTGATCTTCTTCTCGCCGCCGCGCTTGGCCGGAGTGGTCTTGGCGACCATCTTGAAGCCGAGGAACTTGAAGGTGCCGCAGCCCTTCTTGCCGAGGTCGGCAACCATGACCTGGGTCAGGGTGTCGAACACGCTGACGACCTGCTTGCGGGTCAGGCCGGTCGAGGTCACGCACTCGGCGATGACCTGCGACTTGCTGCGGGGGCTGCTGGCGGGGGTAGCCTTGTAGGCCTTCTTCTTGGTGGCGGTAGCCATTTCTCAATCCGTTTCTGGCCCGTTTATGGGGCCCTGAGTGCGAACCGGGCGTCGTCCAAATCTCCGCTCCGGGATAATCCCTAGGATAATCGTCGGATTCGTGCACTTCAAGGGGTGCAACGGCTCAAAACCACGGGAATCCCGAAGTTTTTGCGAGCAGCCGGCCATGTCCGACCAAGGTCCTCCGGCGTCAGCCGGTCAGCCGGTCAGCCGGTCAGCCGGTCGGCCTCACGGACGAACGGTCTCGCGGCCGACGCTCGCGTACACGAAGCCGGCCTCGGTCACCTGCGCCGAGCGGTACAGGTTGCGCCCGTCGAAGATGGTGCGGCCCTTCATGCGCTGCGCCATCTGGCCGAAGTCCGGGCTGCGGAAGTCGTTCCATTCCGTGCAGATGATCAGCGCATCGGCGCCGTCGAGCGCGTGATACATGTCGCTCGCGGCTTCGGCCTGCGGGAACTCCTTCGCCATGTTCTCCATGGCCACGGGATCGAACGCGCGCACGACGGCGCCCGCCTCCACCGCACGCTCCATCAAGGCGATCGACGGCGCCTCGCGGATGTCGTCGGTGCGCGGCTTGAACGCCACGCCCCAGAAGGCCAGGCGCTTGCCCTTCACCCCGCCGAGTTCCTGCTCGATCTTGCCCCAGAAGTGCGAGCGCTGGTCTTGGTTGACCTCGTGCACCGAGGCGTTGAGCTTGCAGTCGAAGCCCACCGCGCGGCCCATGCCGACCACGGCCTGCGTGTCCTTGGGGAAGCACGATCCGCCGTAGCCAAGGCCCGGGTACAGGAACTGGTTGCCGATGCGCTTGTCGGCGCACATGCCCTCGCGCACGCTCGTGATGTTCGCGCCGTAGAGCTCGGCCAGGTTGGCGATCTCGTTGATGAAGCTGATCTTGCACGCGAGCATGGCGTTGCTGGCGTACTTGACCATCTCCGCGCTGCGCACGTCCATGAAGTAGATGGGGTTGCCCTGGCGCACGAACGGCTCGTAGAGCGCGCGAAGCACCTCCTCGGCCTTCTCGCTCTCGACGCCGCAGACCACGCGGTCAGGGCGCATGAAGTCGTTGATGGCGTCGCCTTCCTTGAGGAACTCGGGGTTGTCCGCGATGTGGAAGGGGACCTTCGTCTTGGCGCGGATCGCGTCGCGCACCTTGTGGCTCGTGCCCACGGGGACGGTGCTCTTCACGATGACCAGCTTGTCGTTGCCCTTGGAACCCAGCGCCTCGAGCGCATCACCGATGTCGTTGGCCACACGCAGCACGTACTGCAGGTCGGCGCTGCCATCCTTGTCGCTCGGCGTGCCGACGCAGATGAAGATCGCCTTCGCGTCGCGATAGGCCTCGGCCTTGTCCAGGGTGAAGTGCAGGCGGCCGGACTTGATGTTGCGCTCGAGCATCTCGCTCAGGCCCGGCTCGTAGATGGGGCTCTCGCCGCGCTTGAGGGTCTCGATCTTGCGCGGATCCACGTCGAGGCAGGTGACGTCGTTGCCCATGTCGGCGAAGCACGCACCCGTGACCAGACCGACGTAACCCGTACCGACCATCGTGACCTTCATGCTGGATCTCCTTTGGGGGAAGCGGAGTCTACGCCGCAGGTCATCGAGCGGCGGGCGCCCCCTCGCGCTCGAGCAGCCAACGCTTCAAGCGAAGGGCCCATGCTGCATCCCCGGCCGATGCGCCCTCACCCATGAATCCGCCAAGACCCGACGAGGCCACCACGCGGTGGCACGGCACCAACGGTGCCAGGCGATTGCGCGCCATCGCCTGCGCAGCGGCGCGCGCAGCTGTGGGGCGACCGGCCATCGCAGCCAGCCTTGCGTAGGTCACGGTCGCGCCAGGCGCGATCGAGCATGCGGCCATCCAGCATGCGCGGTGGAAGGGCGGTCCGGTCGGGAACTCGGCCGACACCGTGCGTGGATCGGCGAGCCAGCGATCGATCCGGAGCACCACGTCCTCCAGCATGCGTTGATGGTTGGCAACGTCTGATCGCGCGGCGGAGTTGGGCGCGGCGGCCATGCCCGGTGGTGCCACGCCGCCCGGCTCGACCCAGGCCGTGCACAGGCCGCGCGCATCACAACCGGCCAGCAAGTCAGCGGGGCCAAGGCGCCATCGTTTCACGCGCCGAGCATACGAGCGACCGCGCTACGATCAGGTCATGACGCCAGCCACCGCAGTGCCCGCCGTGTCCGACGCCGCCGATCCCATGGGTGCCGCCTTGCTCGACATGCTCCGCGGCCACGATCCCGACGTGGCCACGATCCTCTCGGGCGAACGTGACCGGCAGGAGACGACGCTCGAGCTCATGCCACTCGCAACCACCGTAGTAGCGCTTGCCCGGATAGCCCTCGGCGTACT
>JASGCG010000060.1 GCA_030054235.1 Bacteroidia bacterium | reverse complement strand
CGCAGAAGGCCGATGGCGAGACGACGCTGACCATCCTGCGCACCACGCTCGAGGACATGCGCGCCACGCTGCGCACCAACTGCCACGTCGCCGACCGCTTCGGCTTCGCGCTGCGGCTCGACCCGGCCTTCATGGTCGGCACGACCCGGCCCGAAACCCCCTTCGGCACGTTCTTCGTGCACGGACGCGGCTTCAACGGATTCCACGTGCGCTTCAAGGAGATCGCGCGCGGCGGCCTGCGCGTGGTGCGCCCCACCACGCAGGCGCAGTACGAGCGCGAGGTCGACCGCCTCTACGACGAGGTCTACGGCCTCGCCTTCGCGCAGCAGCTCAAGAACAAGGACATCCCCGAGGGCGGCGCGAAGTGCGCCATCCTGCTCGAGGTGCCTGCCGACACCAACCGCTGCGTCAAGGCGTTCGTCGACTGCATCCTCGACCTGATCACGAGCGACCCGGCGGTGCGCGGCCGCGTGGTCGA
The DNA here is from genome assembly GCA_030054235.1 of Bacteroidia bacterium. Classification (GTDB taxonomy): domain Bacteria; phylum Planctomycetota; class Phycisphaerae; order Phycisphaerales; family SM1A02; genus SYIB01. The sequence goes on along the minus strand of JASGCG010000060.1, from coordinate 7,387 downwards.
CCGGCTCGGCTTCCAGGAGTTCATCTACCTCGGGCCGGACGAGAACATCACGCCCGAGCACATCGAGTGGATCGTGGCGCGTGCACGCCGCCGCGGCTACGCGCTGCCGAGCGCGTTCATGAGCTCGAAGCCCGGCGCCGGCATCAACCACAAGGTGTACGGCGTGACGAGCGAGGGCGTGAACGTGTTCCTGGCCTGCTCGCTGCGCGCGCGCGGCATCGAGCCGACCAAGCAGCCCTTCACGGTGAAGATCACCGGCGGCCCCGATGGGGACGTCGCCGGCAACATGATGCGGATCCTCGAGCGCGACTACGGCGCCAACGCCCGCATCGTGGGCGTGGCCGATGGTTCAGGCTGCGGCGAGGATCCGGATGGGCTTGACCACACGGAACTGCTGCGGCTCTTCCATGATGGGCTGCCGATCGCGCGCTTCAACACAGCGAAGCTCGGGCCCAAGGGCCGCATCGTGCCGGTCGAGGCTCCCGATGGCGCGCAGCTGCGCAACACGATGCACAACCGCGTGGTCGCCGATGCCTTCGTGCCCGGCGGCGGCCGCCCTGCCACGATCAACGAGCGCAACTGGAAGGACTACTTGCTCGCGGACGGCCGCCCGAGCAGCCCGATCATCGTCGAGGGCGCGAACCTGTTCCTCACGCCCGAGGCGCGCGTGCGGCTCTCCGAGAAGGGCTGCCTGATCATGAAGGACTCGAGCGCCAACAAGTGCGGCGTGATCACGAGCTCCTACGAGATCCAGGCCAGCATGCTGCTCGAAGAAGCCGAGTTCATGAAGCTCAAGGATGCCTTCGTCGACCAGGTCCTGGTCAAGCTGCGCGAGTTCGCGCGGCGCGAGGCCGAGCTGCTCCTGGCCGAGGGCCGGCGTCATCCAAGCGTGCCGCTGCCGGAGCTGAGCACGAAGCTCTCCAAGGCCATGAACGCCGCGGCCGATGCGGTCTACGCGAGCATGGGTTCGTGGACGGCCGAGGACAAGGCGGCGATGCGCGAGGTGATCCTCGAGCACGTGCCGGACGTGCTGGCCAAGGCCGTGGGCGAGCGGCTCTTCACGGTGCTGCCGGCCCCCTATCAGGCGTGGATGGTCGCCAAGAGCCTGTCGAGCCGCATCGTCTACCGCGAGGGCATCGACTTCTTCTCGTCGATCGACTCGAACGCAGTCGGCGCGGTCGTGCTCGGCTACCTCCGCAAGGAGAAGCAGATCGAGCAGCTGATCGCTGCGGTGCGCGCGAGCGGCCAGCCCTTCGCCGACCAGGCTGCCAGCCTGCTCGCCAAGGCCGGCACGCGCGCGGCGCTGATGGATCTGTGAGGGGGCCATAGGTCCCTGGTCTCGCCAACTCCTGAGCACGCTTCCCCCGAGGCTCGCGCGTCTGTGTCCCGGAGTCGCAAGCCGTTCCGGAACATGCCGGCGTGCCCGGCCAGATCCTCAAGTGCTTGGAGCACAGTCTTTTAGAACCAGGCGTGCGGTTCGACCGTGTCAACGCTGATCGAGTTCTGCCGTCGCGAGCGAGTCATGGTCGCTCTGTGTTTCCGTCTGCTGTTTTGATGACGCATGACGTTTCCCTAGACTCCGCCCCGTCCGGTTGGTCGCTTCACCTTCCGAGGAAGATCCATGCCATCGATCCGTCTTGCAGCTCTGGCTGCGCTCTCGTTCTGCCTGCACGCCGCTGCTGCCACGCTGAACGTGCCCAGTACGCAGTACCCCACCATCCAGTCGGCGATCAACGCTTCGGCCAACGGGGACGTGGTCCTGGTGGGCCCCGGTCCGTACAACGAGCGCATCGACCTGAAGGGCAAGGCGATCCACCTGAAGGCAACCGGCGGACGTGCGAACACCTTCATCTCGTCGGGCGGTGTCGCCGGAGCCATCGTCTCCTGCGTCACGGGTGAAACCGCGAGCTGCGTGATCGAAGGCTTCACGATCTACGGCGCCACCGGAACGGGGATCGCGATCACCAGCGCGAGCCCGGTCTTCAAGCTGTGTGCGATCAACCAGAACTACAACTCGGCAGCCAACGGCGGCGGCGTGGCGTTCACAGGCACGGCTGGCACGCCTCGATTCGAGGATTGCCAGTTCTTTGGCAACCGCGCGGTGGGTCGCGAGGGCGGTGCGATGGCTCTGTCGGCGACGGGTGGCACCATGGCCTGCGTGCGCTGCACGTTTTCGTCGAATGAAGCAACGGGCTCGTTCGGTGGCGCGATCTGGGCGAGCGGGACGACGCTGTCGCTGACGGAGTGCTCGTTCCTGTCGAATGCGGTGACAGCGTCGCTCGGCGATCGCCAGGGTGGAGCGATCTACGCCACGGGCTCGTTGACGGCGGCGGGATGCACGTTCAGCGGCAACGTCGTGGCCACAGGCGGATCGGGAAGCAGTTCCTCCGGCGACAAGCACACGCGCGGCGGGGCGATCGCCGCGGCGGGTGTCACAACACTCGCGAACTGTGTCTTCGCCACCAACACGTCATTGGCCCCCGAAGGCAGTTGTGGCTATAACGTTGGCCGCGCTTGGGGCGGGGCGCTATATCTCTTTGGAACCGCCAGCGTCAACGTGAACGCCTGTAGTTTCTCGTCAAACAGTGCGGTGATCAACGGTAGCAGTTGCAGCCGCGAATCCCGCGGCGGCGCCGTCGCCATCGTCGGTGGCTGCGATCCGAACTTCACCAACTGCACCTTCACCGGCAACACGGCCAGCAACACGGGCTACGGTGCTGGCGGCACGCTCTGGTACGACGCGGGCAGCTTCGGCGTGATGCAGGACTGCACCATATCGGGATCGAGCACCCTGACCGAAGGCGGCGCCATCTTCCTGAACGGCGGTGCGAACCCCACGATCCTCCGAACCGACTTCCTGAATTGCTCGACCACGCAGACCGGCGGCAATGGTGGCGCCATGCGTGCGCAGGATGGCGCCAATCCGTATCTGAGCGACTGCCGTTTCTCAAACTGCTCGAGCAGCAATGGCGGCGCGATCTACACGCGCAACTCGCAGCCCTTCATCTCGGCCTGCACCTTCGACGCGAACACCTCGGCGAGCGGATCCGCGATCAAGACCGAAGGCACCGGCATCCCGAATGTTCCGACCATCCAATACAGCTTCTTCTGCGGGAACTCAGGCACGAGCCCCAACTGGATCATCGGCAACTGGAACAATCCCAATCCAACGTCAAACTCGCTGGCCGCCTCGTGCGGTTCGGACTGCAACCTGAACGGGGTCCTTGATACGGCAGAAATCGCAGCAGGCCTTGCGACCGACTGCGACGCGAATGGGCAGCCCGATGACTGCCAGCCCAACTGTGACGGTACAGGCGTGATCGATGCCTGTGCGATCGCTGCGGGTGCCGCCGACTGCAACACCAATGGCGTTCCCGACAGCTGCGAGATCGCCAAGGGCGCCGACGACGTGAACAACGACGGCGTCCTGGATAGCTGCGTCCCGGTCGACTTCATTGGGCTCCGCGCCGAAATCGTGCCGATCGTGAACCGCTCTGACGACAGCACCTCGGATGCGCTTCCGGCAACGGCCGTCTGCTATCGGCTCTACGCAGAGTTCAACGGCCCGGGTGCCGCCGTGTGGGGCATCTTCGGCAACGAAGAGCACCCCATGGTGATCGCCAACGCGGCGGGCTTCCACAACAGCGGCGTGGCGGGCGATCTGACGATCGACGTGCCCTGCTCCGATTCCACGAGTCCGGCGAGCCTGCGGTACGACAGCTGGCTCACGCTCGGTTCAACGTGCCTGAGTGCGAATGCGCTGCAGGGTCTTGGGTTCCCCAAGGGTCTCTTCCTCAACTCCGGCCTGGTCGATGACGACTGCGGTGCCGTCATCGCCCCCGGCTCCCCGCAGGGCGTGGCCGGCCCCGATCAACGCGTGCTCATCGCGCAGATGACGACGAACGACGGCAACCTGCCGACCGGATCGATTAGCCTCGTCGGTCGCAACATCGATGGCTCGGATCTCCTGGCCTATGCACAATCGTGGCCGGCCCCGGAACTCGTCGACTGCAACGCCAATGGGGTACACGATGCGTACGACATCCGCGACGGTACCGCCGGCGACTGCGACGAGAGTGGCGTGCCTGATGTGTGCGAATACCCGAACCCGAACGAGGACTGCAACGACAACGGCACCCCGGACCTATGCGACATTCGCACGGGTGCCAGTGCCGACGTGAATGCCAACACGGTGCCTGACGAGTGCGAGTGCGAAGGCGATGTTGACGGCGACGGAACGGTGAACATCGATGATGTGATCGCGGTGATCCTGGCCTGGGGCGATGTAGGACCGAATCCCGCCGACCTCAACGGCAATGGCATCGTCGATGGGTCGGATTTCGCCTTGGTCCTGAGCGCATACGGGACGTGTGACTGAGATTGGACGTGGCTACCGTGCTGCCTCTGACTGCCTTGGTCTGCTCGTTGGTGGCCACGCCACCCGTGGTCCAACCGGATGCCGTCCGCGTGGCGAGTGATGGTGCGGCATACGACGTTGCTGCCAGTTGCGTCAGCGCGCACCAGGGGCGCGTGGCCTTCGGTGTTCGCGGTCGTGATGATGGCGGCGTGAACCGTGGTGCCGTCTATGTGCACGCCCTGAGCGGTGGCTCGTGGTCCCAAGTGCAGAAGCTCACCCCGGCCGCACCCGTGGACCGCGAGGAGTTCGGGACGAGCGTGAGCCTGCGCGGTCCTTGGCTGGCGGTGGGAGCACCGCTGGCTGACCGTGAGGGCACCGATGCGGGCAGCGCGTGGATCTTTGAGTCCAACGGCGTGAACTTCACGCAGGTGCAGCGGCTGATTCCGCCGGCCCCCCTGCCGGGAGCGCTGTTTGGATGCTCCATCGCCCTTGATGGTTCGGGGTCGGCGCGCGTTGCGATTGGTGCGCGCAGAGAGGCCGTCAACGGGGTTCCATCGGGTGCGGTGCACATCTTCCGGCGCGAGGGCAGCACGTGGGTGCATGAAGGTCGTGTGGTCGCACCCGGCGTCGTGACCGAAGGCGACGATTTCGGTCAGTCGATCGCGCTCCACGGGAACACCCTCGCCGTGGGTACGCCAAACGAAGACGTGACCGAGGTCAATGCGGGCGGTGTCCACGTCTTCCAACTGCAAGGCTCCGCGTGGGTCCATGAAGCCCTGCTGCTGCCGCCAACCCCGGAACCGCTCGGCGAGTTCGGCAACGCCGTGACGCTGCAGGGCAACGTGCTGGCGATCGGCGCCTACCGCGAAGATGGTGGCGGAGCCGACGCGGGACGAGTGCACGTGTTCTCGCGCGGCGCAGCCGGTTGGGGCTTCTCCCAGTCGCTCCAAGCTCCTGCACCAACTGCAGGCGCTGAGTTCGGAAGTTCGTTGGCCATCGATGGCGATGCACTGGTCATCGGAGCCGCTCGCGCTACGCTGGGAACGACGCCACAGTCCGGAGGCGCGTACCTCTTCCGCACTGGCCAAACGGGCTGGGCACCCTTGGCTGCATTCGGGCAGACCTCCGCGCAATCGTCAGAGTTCATGGGAGCCAGTGTGGGCGTGTCGGGGCTGGTCGTTGCTGTAGGTGCTCCCCTTCGCTCGCAGAGTTCGCCCCATCAAGGTGCCGTGTCCGTGGTCAATCTCTCGGCGGATTGCGACGGCGATCTCATACCCGACCGAGTTGCGTTGGCAGCTGGTGCGCAGGACTGCAATGGCAATGGTGTGCCGGACTCCTGCGACATCGCGCAAGGCGAGCCCGACGATGATGGCAATGGGGTACCGGACTCATGTGAAGTCGTGCCGTGCCTCGGCGACTTGAATGACAGCGGTACCGTGAATGCCGTCGACCTTGCGCTCCTGATCGCATCGTGGAGCGATGAGCCCGGTAGTTCATCCGCCGACATCGATGGCAACGGCGCCATCAATGGCGCGGATCTGGGCATCCTGCTGTCGGCGTGGGGCACCTGCCCCTGATCAGCTCGATCGCCAAGCATCGTGATCACCGCACCATGCCCCGCCCACTGGCGGGGCATGTGCTTTGGGGCGGCAATCCTTCCAACACGCTGACTTTGCTGGAACTGACCAGGCGTTGACCGCGAACAGACCAGTCCACTTTCGGAGGGAACCATGAAGATGTTGACCTGGGCGGGCACCGCGGCGATGGTGTTCTCATCCATCGCCGTTGCGGACATGCTGGACTTTGAAGACGCATCGACCCCAATTGACTGGGTCGGCCCACCGATCATCGGCGCTTACGGCGCGACCACCAACTACGCCGGGTTCACATGGGGCGGCACGCCGGCCGGCGCGTACTTCTTCAGCGGTCCGTTCGGCCTGAATACGGGCTATCGCTACGGAACCACGGGATTCCGAGGGCTCTTCAGCGCCGATGATCCCGCGACGCCGACCGGCAGCACGCTGCCCATCATCATGCGTCGCAATTCGCCGTGGACCTTCGTGGGTGCCGACTTCACCGGGGCGTACAACCGCGACCTGATGGTCGACATCACTGGATACGACGCATTCGGCAACATGGTGCACTCGCAGACCATCACACTCGGTGAACCGACCGGAGCATCAACCCGCACCTTTACCGGATTCGTGAACATCGCTGAACTTCGTATCCAGTCCTACGGCGGGACTGATGCGGGACAGTTGCCGCCCGGAAGCCAGTACTTCGGCACCAACCTGGTGATCGACAACCTGATCTTCACGCCAGCACCTGCTGGCCTCGCGCTCTTGGGGGTGATGGGCGCCCTGCCCCGTCGCCGGCGCGGTGCGTAAGCGTGGTGCTCGGCTAGATCAGCGCCTTCGGCCGCGTGTTGCGCTCGATCTGGATCAGCAGCGGCAGCGCGAGGAACGAGAGCAAGAGCACGAGGGCTGAGCCCGCGGCGCCCAGTGCGATCGATGCCCAGGATCTGCGAGTTGCCTCCGCCGCGAGTTGTGCGGCGCGCTCGGCACGTCGCTCGGCGACCTTCGTCATGAAGTCCTGCACGTACCAGTTGTAGGCATCGGCACCCGAGCAGTTCGCACCTTGGGGTTGCCGGGCGGCATGTGCAGACGCGATCGCGACGAGGCCATCGATCAGGCGATCGGGCTCGTCGTCCTCAAGATCGGCGATGAGGTTGCACGTCAAGCCCTCAGCGTCGGCTGTAACCTGCAGATCCCTGATCGCCGCCTTGATCCGAGCCCGATACGGGCCGCACGGATCAAGCCCGGCGGCGCGGGGCCGCTGCCCGCGTTCGGCCTGCTGCTGAGCCGGCGGGCGCGCGCACTCCTCCAGGAACTCGCGCAAGGTCCCCGCCTGCGGAGGCGTCGGCGGAAGTTGCACCGATGGCATCAGCGCGTAGCCAACCAGCACCCCCGCTCCGCCCATCACCAGCAGGCTGAAGAGCAGGATGAGGACCGAAGCACCACGACCGATCGC
>JASGCG010000059.1 GCA_030054235.1 Bacteroidia bacterium | reverse complement strand
AGCAGCCACGCCAGGGCGAGCGCGCCCGGACCGCCCCACCAGAGCCGCGGGAGCTTGAACGGCAGTGCCCGACGCCACAGGTTCAGGAGCCCGCGCTCATCAGCCAGATGCATTGCATCCTGCACGGCGGCCTGCGCAAACGGATCCTGGCGGTCGCGAACGGCGAGCGCGGTCGACAGGCGGTCCTTGAGATCCAGTTGTGCATCGATCACGCTGGCCATGGCCACGGGCGATGGCGTGCGATCGCGCATGACGAGCGCGGCGATGCCGGCGCCCACCAGGGCCGCCACGCTCACGAGCGCCAGCCACTGCGGATCACCCGCTGCGTCCCAACGATCACCCACGATCTTGGCCACGACGACCCAGAGCACCGGCAGCACGCTCGCCACCAGCAGCGCCCACAGGAACGCGCGAGCCCACGCCTGCACGGCGTAGCGACCCTGGCAGCGACGGACGATGCGATCAATCAGGTCCATGGCAGTACGCTCCTGTCCGGAAGGATACCCCTCGATGATCATGACGCGAGCCATCGCCTTGCTGTTCGCCGCCGTTGCCATGCTCGGCGCGCCGCACGCCGCTGCGCAGGTCGACAACGACCTGCAGCGCCAAGTCGATGCCCTCAAGGAGCAGGTGCGCCGCAAGGACATCGACCTGCAGGTCCTGGCCGCCAAGGTCACCGAACTCGAAGCCAAGCTCGCCGACTGCGAACGCCGGGGTGCACCCACCGTTCCGGCGGCACCTGAGCCCGCCCCGACGCCGGAGCCGGCGCCGACCACGCCAGCCACGCCCGCTGCGCCCGATCCGCTCGAGCCGCTCCCGGCCGATCCGCTCAGGCCGCCAGCGCAACCCACGCCGGCCGCGCCCAGCGAACCGGCACCCACGAACGATGCGGCAGCGGCGGACTATGCCTCGCCCGACGCGATGCTCAACGCCGTCCGGGTCCGCCTGCGCGAAGACTTCGGCGCGCGCGCAGGCTCAAGCGATCCCAAGGAACGAGCGAGCTACCAGCGCGAGCTCAAGCCATGGACCGCCACGACCGCGCGCTCGATGCGTCGCGAAGTGACGTGGTCCGTACGCCTGGTCGAGGCCATGTCCGCGCGCAGCGGCCGCATTCTCATCCAAGCCGTCGTGCTCGATGATGCAGCGCGCGAACTCGGGCCGTGCACCATCGAACTCGCCGGCGCTGCCGCCAAGGCGTGGCGCGGCACCTCGATCGCGGGCCGTCGTGCGAGCCTGCGTGGACTTGCCACGCTCGAGCTGACGATCGATCTCGACCAGCAGGAAGCGCGTCCCTTCCGAAACGATCGTTTCATAGGCCCCTGCCTCGAAGGCCGCGTGATCGTGACCCAAGCGGTGCTCAGCACCTGAAAGAATCGTCGACCATGGACCAGCATGACCACGTGTGCGTGTGCTTCAAGGTGAGCCTTCACAAGCTCACGACCTTCATGGAGCGCGAACAGCCCTCCGTGCCCAGCGAGCTCAGTCAGTGCCTGCAGGCCGGCACCGGCTGCGGCTGGTGCGTGCCGTTCCTGTGCCGGCTTCATGCCCAGCACGCTGCGGGCCAGCAGCCAGATCTGGCTGTTTCGCCCGAGGAATACGTGGCCAAGCGCTCGGCCTACAAGGCTGCCGGCAAGATCCATCAAGGTGACGAGGCCGCCGACGCGGGTGCTTGGCAACGCGGCTAGTATTGAGACTCGTTCTCAACACGAACCTCGCGTGACGACCCCCACCCCGCCCATCCGCATTCCCCTGACCCAGCTCGCCCCCGGGCGCCGGGCCACCGTGGAATGCTCGGCGCTCGATGGACTGCCCGAGGACGATCGTTGCCTGCTGACGGCGATGGGACTTGGCGAACGATGCGAAGTCCGGCTGTGTCGACGTGGTCACGCCTGCATCGTGCAGGTCGACACCACGCGGCTGGGCATCGATGAGCAGGTCGCCGCCCGCATCATGGTCACGCCGATCGACGACGCATCATGAGCGACCCCGAGCTCGCGACGATCGCCCTCGTCGGCAATCCGAACACCGGCAAGACCACGCTCTTCAACGCGCTCTGCGGCGCTCGCGCGCGCACGGCGAACTTCCCGGGGAGCACCGTCGATCATCATCTGGGCCAGTGCACGATCGCCGGCGCGCCGCTCGAGGTGATTGACCTGCCCGGCATCTATTCGCTCGCGCTCGACCTGCCCGAGAGCGTGCTCTGCGCCGAGTGCATCGACGGCCGACTCGGCACCGTGCCCGATGCCGTGGTGCTCGTGCTCGATGCCACCAACCTCGTGCGAAACCTGCAGTTCGCGAGCACGGTCCTGCGACGCGGCCTGCCCTGCGTGATCGCGCTCACGATGACCGATGCCGCCCGCAGCGCCGGGCTTGTGCTCGATCCCTCGTCGCTGGCGCGCGATCTCGGCGTGCCGGTCGTCGAGGCCAGCGGCCGGACCGGCATCGGGCTGGCGGCACTCGCGACCGCCGCGCACGACATCGCCACGCGACAGGCCCCGCCGATTCCAGCCGCGCCGTGCCCTGCTGCTGAACCCGGCACGGCAGCCTGCGCCGATTGGGCGGCGGGCGTCTTCGAGCGCGCGGGCGGCCGCACCGTCCGCGCTGCAGCGGATCCACTCACGGAACGGCTCGATCGCGCGTTCACCCACCCTGTCGGCGGCCTCGCGGCCTTCGCGCTGACGATGGGCCTGCTCTTCACGTCGATCTTCTGGCTCGCGAGCTATCCGATGGATGCGCTCGATGCCGTCTTTGGCTGGCTCGCCGGATTGGTCCACGACGTAGTGCCCGCCGGGCTCGCCGCGGACCTCCTCGCCGATGGCATCGTCGGTGGGATCGGCGCGACCGTGGTCTTCCTGCCGCAGATCGCGCTGCTCTTCTTCCTGCTCGCCCTGCTCGAGGACACCGGCTACCTCGCACGCGCCGCGCTCTCGCTCGATCGCACCATGCGGCGCTTCGGCCTGCCTGGCCAGGCGTTCCTCCCGCTCCTCTCAAGCCACGCGTGCGCGCTGCCAGGCATCATGAGCACGAGGCTCATCCCGGGTCGGCGCGACCGGCTCGCCACGATCCTCTGCGCGCCGTTCATGAGCTGCACGGCGCGCATTCCCGTGTACGTGCTGCTCTGCGGCCTGCTCTTCGCAGGCGAGCCATGGAAGGCCGGGCTGGCCTTTGTCGGCTGCTATGCGCTCGGCATCGTTGCGGGCCTCGGCACCGCGTGGCTGCTTCGCCGCACCATCCTCGCCGGCGATGGTCGCGCGATGGTCATGGAACTCCCGCCCTATCGCCGCCCGAGCCTGCGCAGCGCGTTTCATGTGGCGCGCGATCGATCGCAGCTCTTCCTGCGCAACGCTGCCACCGTGATCCTGGCGATCAGCGTGGTGATGTGGTGGCTCAGCGCGTTCCCCAAGGTCGAACCATCTCGCGAATCGGTTGCGCTTCGCCAGGTGGCCGAGGCATCGATCGCCGCGGGCGACGAGGCCCGCGCGACGGAACTCGCCGCTGCGGCCGATGCGATGGATGCGCAGACCCAGGCACGCGGCAGCTTCGCGGCGCGCGTGGGCGATCTCGTGCAGCCTGCGTTCGAGCCGCTGGGACTGGATCGACAGCTCACGATGGCCGTGCTCACGAGCTTCCTCGCGCGCGAAGTCTTCGTGAACACCGTGGCGATCCAGGTGCAGTCCAGCGACGACGTCGCCGACCCCGGCACGATGGAGTCGATGCGCGCAGCCACACGCGATGATGGCTCGCCGCTCTTCGCGCCGGCGACCTGCGCGGCGCTGCTGGTCTTCTATGTGCTGGCGATGCAGTGCTTGCCCACGCTCGTCCTGACCGCACGCGAAGCGGGCGGCTGGCGCTGGGCGCTGCTGCAGCTGGGCTGGATGAGTTCGCTCGCGTGGGTCGCTGGCGCGATCGCGTTCCGACTGGTGGCGGCGTGATGGGCTTTCCCATCGGTGACTGGCAGTTCTGGCTCGTGACCGCTTGCGCGCTCGTGGGTGCGTGGTTCGTCGTGAAGCCCTTCCTGCCCAAGGCATGGAAGCCCAAGCCCAAGGCACGACCGACCCGCGCACGCCTGACGATCGGCGGCAAGCCGCCCGAGCAACCGCTGCCGTGATCACTCGGCGCCGGCGCCGTGCACTCAGAACCTGATCACCGCGTTCACGCCAGCAGCGATCGCGGTATCGACGTCGGGGCTTCCGCCCGGATTCACGATGACCTGCATGCCCGGCTGCAGCACGAGGCCGGGTTGGACCTGGAATCCGTACGACGCTTCGATCGCCATCTCGAAGAGCTGCGGCAGGACCGATGGATCCGTGAGCTGCTGCACGCGCTGGGCCTCGCGAAGCTCGCTGCTGAACCCACCATACGCCACGCCGAAGGAGATGAAGTCCTTGGGCCGGCTGGCCATCGGGCCGTACGCCACGAAGCCGCCGAACGCCGAGTACGGCATCGGGCTGACCGATTCATCGGGCGCGACCACCACGCTGCCGAAGACGCCCAGATGTCGGCCATCACCCACGCCACCGAAGCGCATGACCATCTGGTCGCCGACCACGTAGAAGCCGTAGCGACCCGATGACTCCTCGGTCGAGTCGTACTCCTGCACATCGCCGCCGAGCGTGTAGCCACCGAACTTCAGGTTGCCGGGCAGACCTGTCGCACCGGGCGACTGGTTCGAGCGAAGTCCGATCTCCGCGATCGCCAGCGCCGGACCCTTGAGGGAGAAATCAAGGCCATGCTGGTCGGCCTCGTCGACCTCGGGATCTGCATTGAAGATCCCGCCCATCAGGCAGAGCGCATCGCTCGGAAGCACCTTCACACGCGCCCCCCACGTCGTCGCGGGATAGCCGAACGGCCCGGGTGCGTTGTAGAAGAGCGAGAACGGGATCGCGTTGAACGCCACCGACGTGAACGACCGGAAGTAGTCAGACCCGGCGAACTCCTGCCCATAGAGCGCATCGATCGAGAATCGGCCTGCGCGCACGCTGACGGCCCCGTCCCAGAGCTCCTGCGTCCAGCTCAGGTTCGTGAGCCTGGTGCCCGGCGGCGCAACGTCGGCCATCTGGATCGGGAAGACGTTGCCGACGACATCCTGCGAGAGCCTGTTGCCGAAGTTCCACGACCAGCCCACGTCGAATCGCCCACCCTTCCATCCCGCATCGCGCCCCTCATCGATGCCCAGATCGGCGCACAGCAAGCTGTAGGTGTCGAAGCCCTGCTTGAGCCCGCCCGTAGGGTTGCCGTACGGATCGGTGATGAGCAGCAGCGTCGGCTCGAAGCCCGCCGCCCAGAGATCGGTGCGCAACCCCCCCCAGTCGCCGAGCAGGTAGCCCGACTTGAAGCGCTCCGACGCCGCCGTGCGAGCCTGATCATCAGCCGATGTCGTGGCAGCATCATCGGCCGCTGCCGGACGGGCGGGCGTGAGCGCCGTCGCCAAGGCAGCGCACAGGCCCAGGCAGGCAGAACGCCGACCCAAGGCCCGCTCCGGACAGCAGGACAACTTGGGCACTGCCTCAGGCAAGCTTCGCATACGAGGGCGTGTAGAGCTTCGAGCGGATGAAGGCCTCCATGTCCTGCGGGCGCTCGACACCGGCCAGGCCAAGGTCGAAGACCAACTTGGCCACCCGCGCGGCCGTGATGATCTCGGCCTCGAGGATGTTCGACTGCGGCGGATAGAGCATGCCCTGCGCCATCATCTCGGGGGTCACTTGGTCAGCGACGCCCTTCGCCGCCTCGATGAACATCGCATCGGGCACGCGCCGGGCCTTGGTGGCGTAGACCGCAAGCCCCACCGCCGGGAAGATGTAGAAGTTGTTGGCCTGACCCGGCACGAAGGTCTTGCCGCCGTACTGCGCCGGGGCCATCGGCACGCCCGCCGCGTAGAGCGCCTTGCCCTTGGACCAGGTGTACGCCTGCTCCGACGTGCACTCGGCGCACGAGGTCGGGTTCGAGAGCGCCAGGATCACCGGGCGGTCGTTGATGCGCGACATGGCTTCGACGACCTTCTGGTTGAACGCTCCACCGACCGTGCTCACGCCGATGATCGTCGTGGGCTTGATGCTCTCGATCGCTGCGACGAAATCGCGCGTGGGAGCATGCGGGTGGGCGTACACGCGCTGGAAGTCGAAGAGGTCCGTGCGCGAGGGTTCGAGCAGGCCGTTGACGTCGAACATGTGCACGCGGGATCGCGCATCCTCGAGCGTCATGCCTTCCTGGACGAGCGCCGAGCAGAGCAGGTTGGCCAGCCCGATGCCGGCCGAGCCCGCGCCGAGGAACAGGTACCGCTCGTCCTTCAGCTTGGTGCCCTTGACCTTGACGGCATTGATCATGCCGGCAAGGGTGATGCCCGCGGTGCCCTGGATGTCATCGTTGTAGACGCACGCACGGTCGCGGTAGCGCTCGAGCAGGTGGACCGCATCGGCGCCAGTCCAGTCCTCGAAGTGGATGCAGCAGCCCGGGAAGACCTCCTGCACCGCATCGACGAACTCGTCCACGAAGGAGTAGAGGTCCTCGGTCGACGGCCGACGCTCGCGCAGGCCCAGGTACAGCGGGTCGGCAAGCAGCTGCTCGTTGTTGGTGCCTGCGTCGAGGTACATCGGCATGAGCACCTGGGGCGGCACGGCCGCCGCGGCCGTGTAGAGCTGCAGCTTGCCGATGGGAATGCCCATCCCGTTGGCCCCCAAGTCGCCGAGCCCCAGGATGCGGCCGCCATTGGTCACGCAGATGAAACGCACATCCTTCACGGGCCAGTTGCGCAGGACCTCCTTCACGTGGCCGCGACGCTTGATCGACAGGTACATGCCGCGCGGACCGCGGAAGATGTGCCCAAACTTCAGGCACGCGTCGCCGATGGTCGGGTCGTAGACGATCGGCAGGAACCTGGCCGGATCGGACATGAGCGTGCGGTAGAAGAGCGTCTCGTCGTGATCGAGCAGGTTGACGAGGTAGATGTACCGCTCGAGGTCGGTCGACTTGTGCGAGAGCTGCAGCATCACGCGCTTGAGCTGCAGGTCCTCGGACTCGGTCGTGTCGGGAACCAGCCCGATCAGCCCCAGCGCCGCGCGCTCGGCCTCGGTGTAGGCCGTCGACTTGTTGAGTGCTGGATCGTGGAGCAGGTCGATGCCGGTCTTGGTGGTCGTCATGGGAGTCAAGTCCTGGAAGGTTCAGAAGCCAAAGATGGGGCGATCCCCGGGGAGTCGTGCGCCAAGCATGAGCTTCGCGAGCGCGAGGTCAGCCTGGGTCGTGATCTTGATGTTGCGCGGGTCACCCTGCACGACGAGGACCGGTTCGCCGAGCCGCTCGACGAGCGAGGCATCGTCGGTCGCGCCGTCGAGCCCCTGCTGCGCGTAGGCCCGCTCGAAGAGCGAGCGCTCGAAGGCCTGCGGCGTCTGGATCGCCATCATGCGCTCGCGCGAGACGGTCTCCACGACGCGGCGGCCCTTCACGCCATCGCCGACGGGCTCACCATCGCCGCCGCCGAGGATCGAATCCACGATCGCATCGTCGGCGCTGGCGTCAAAGGTCTCCTCGGTCACGCGCTTGAGCGTGGCCGAGACCGGCTCGCCGGGAATCGCAGCGCCCGCCACGCCAGCAGCGGCGAAGACACGGTCGATCAGCTCCTGGTTCACGAGCGGCCGCGCCGCATCGTGCACGGCCACATGCGTGCACTCTGCCGGCACCAGCGCCAGCGCGTTGCGCACGCTCTCCCAGCGCTCGCGCCCCCCCGCCACGATCTTCACGCCATGGAAGGCCAGCTGCACGCCGTAGCGATCGCGGAACGCCTCGACGCCATCCTCGGGCGCCGCGACGATGACCACCGCCACGTCGTCGCGCTTGGCGAACGCCTCGACGCTGCGAAGGAGCACCGGCCGGCCA